>DGDO01000030.1:25219-25527 GCA_002385475.1 Candidatus Sordicultor fermentans
TATCTTTCAAACAGAAGCTCTTTCTTCCATCCTCCGGCTTAGCTCCTCAGAACCGATGGCAACTATAATGTACCACCACTTTTTAGATTTGTCAATAGGGAAAATCAAAAAAATTTTGAAAATTTAAACAACAGCTTTATCCCTTCTTTTGCTTCTCTCTCCTCCTGGTTACGAGGATTGCCATCCCCTCGTGGGCGGATCCTGCTTTTTTCCTTGTGAGGGGGTCTAAAAGCGAGAGCGCCACACCCTGTTCTCATCCGTCATTCTCGAAATTTTTTATCGGAAATCCAAGTTTTTGCTTTTTCTTT
>DGDO01000100.1:0-1566 GCA_002385475.1 Candidatus Sordicultor fermentans
AGATGTGTATAAGAGACAGACCCAGTACCTTACAACAGAACCTAAAAAGTTATGTATTTTTATCTTTCCCTTGATTAGGTCATTAGCTTCTTCCACAGGGTAAATTCTTATGCTTTCTGGTCTGATGCTTAGAATCATATTTTCTTTTATGTCTGAGGCTGAATATCTGTTTTCTACTTCTATGGTTTTATCAACTACTTTTACAATCATGTAGTCCTTTTCGACTTTTTCAACTTTAACGGGAATGAAATTGTTTAACCCAACAAAATCAGCTACGAATTTGTTTTTGGGGCTGAAATAAAGCTCCCACGGTGAATCAAATTGCTGCAGTACACCTTCATCTAATATAGCTATATAGTCAGAAATTGATAAAGCCTCTTCCTGGTCGTGCGTTACGTAAATGGTAGTTAAGCCTAATTTCTTCTGTATTTCTCTCAACTCAGAACGAACCTTTACTCTCAATTTCGCATCCAGATTTGATAAAGGCTCATCCATTAAAAGAACCTCCGGTTCCATGACTAAAGAACGAGCGAGTGCAACCCGCTGTTGTTGACCTCCAGATAAAAACTTAGGAAATCTATCTGCTACAGAAGTAAGATCCATAAACTCCAGCATATAGTCCACCTTTTTTTTAAGTTCCGCTTCAGGCAATTTTTTGAGCTTAAGCCCATAGGATATATTATCCCTGACTGTCATATGAGGAAAGAGTGCATACTCTTGAAACACCATTGAAGTGTTTCTCTTATGAGGCGGGATGCCTCTTTGAGAGATACCAGAAATAATAATGTCTCCTTCGGTGGGATTTACAAAACCAGAAATCATTCTTAAAGTAGTCGTTTTTCCACAACCAGAAGGTCCCAAAAGGCAAGTAAAACTTCCTTTTTTAATTTTGAGATTTAAATTTTTTACCGCATAATATTCTCCATATTTTTTACTCAGACCAATCAGTTCAACGTGAACTTCATCGTTAATATTTTTGACCTTTTTTTCTTCCAGTTCTGTACCTATGCTCATGTGATTTCAGTCCTCCTTTCAAAAATCAAATAATTTCTTTTCCTTCCCGCCGATTGTTTCAAATAATAATGTTGTCAGGATTGTTATTCCGATAAGAATTGTTGCCATCGCTGCCGCTTGTCCCCAGTATCCATGTTCTGATAGCCCTAAAATTGAGGTTGTAGCAATATTTGTTCCTGGTGAAACCAGAAATATTGCCGCAGAAACAGTAGTCATAGATTTAATAAATGTATAAACTATAGTTACTGAAAAGGCCGATTTAAGCAAGGGGAGTATTATGTCTTTGAATACTTGTAAAGTATTTGCCCCTAAATTTGCTGCACTTTCTTCTATTGACTCATCGATCTGGTGTAGCACTGCTAAACCGTTTCTGTAACCAAATGGTATATTTCTTACAATCATGCTCAAAATTACTATTGCCGCTGTGCCTGTTAATAACAGAGGTTTCCGATTGAAGGCTAATATGTAGGCGATACCAACCATAGTACCAGGTAGAGCACCTGGCAATACGGCAATTAAGTCAAGTGCGTTTCTGCCCCAAAATTTCTTACG
>DGDO01000100.1:1808-18444 GCA_002385475.1 Candidatus Sordicultor fermentans
AAGCGAAAAATAAAGTGAGTTCCAGATATCTTTCATTTTTGATAAAAATGTATAGCTAAAATTAGCGAGTGTAAAGCTCCAGTCAACTCCCCATGTTTTGGTAAAAGCCCCGCAGATAACTACTACAAAAATTGAAATGGTTAATAGTGACGCAATGGAAAGAATAACTAATAAGCTATATTTTACAATTGGCGGTGTAGGAGGAGCTTCTAATGTACCTCCTTTGCCAGTTACTGTTTCATATTGCTTGCGGCTAACCCAGTATCTTTGTATGAGGAAGATACCCAGGCTGGGAATTAAAAGAAAAAAACTGACCACAGCAGCCATTGGTAAATTATACATACCAGTAACCTGCATATAAGCTTCTGTTGCCAGAACTCTAAAAGGACCCCCGATGACCATCGGATTACCAAAATCGCTCAAAGAATACATGGATACCAAAAGAGCTGCACTGGCTATTCCAGGAGTAATTAACGGTAGAGTAATGGTTTTAAATATTCCCCATTCACTTTGTCCCAGATCTCTTGCTGCATATTCCAAAGTGGGATTTATACTTTTTAATACTCCCGAAAGCGTTAAGGCTGCTACTGGATAGTATGCCATAGTTTGAGCAAACCACAATCCTGAAAGACCATAGGCAGAGACATCTAAACCTAATAAGGTGTGAGTGATTAGTCCCTGACGTCCAAAAAGCAAAATTAAGGCTAACCCCGTAACAAAAGGCGGAGATATTAGTGGAAGAATGCTTGTTGCTCTAAAAAATCTTTTGAAAGGGAAATCCTCCCGGGTTAGAGCATAAGCAAAACAAAACCCAATAAGCGTTGAACTAAAAGTTGTTAAAATTGCAAGTAAAACACTATTTTTAAGAATTTTCATATAACGTGTTTCTGTAAAAAATCTTCTCCAGGTTTCCGAAGATGGATAAATAACTATTTTTAACATGGGGTAAATAATAAATAAGAACAAAAATACACTTATAACTGCAATGGCAAAAAGGAGTGCAGGGTCTTGCAAAATCCCCTTAAGGGTGAACCGTGAAGTGCGTTGCGTTTTCTCTTCGTATTGCAGCTCAACTGACATTACATTCACCTCCATTATTTAGCTTTATCTCAGTTTAAGAGGGGAGGAGAAACTCTTCTCCCCTCTTAATTTCTTTTAATCGAGAAAACGCTTATTCCACTCTTCAACAATACGATCTCTATTTTGGCCAGCCCACTCATAGTCATAGTCTATGAGTTGTAACTCAGATATAGGTGTTGCTCCTTCGGGTAATACAACTTTTGGGTGTGTTGCTACACGTAGACTTATATCCGAATGGAATTGCTGACCATCTACATCCAGTATCCAATCAACAAATTTTTCTGCTGCTTCTGGATTAGGTCCCCCTTTCACAATTGAGACAGCACCAACTTCCCAACCAGTGTCTTTGGGGTAAATGAGGGTAAGATCATATCCACTTTGTATAAGTTTCATAACATCGTGCCCAAAAGCAATTCCAATTGTACACTCTCCTAGAGCAGCATGTTGTGCTGGAGCAGCGCCAGCGGTAGTATAAAATGAAATATTTTTATGGAGTCCTTCTAGATATTCCCAGGCTTTTTCTTCGCCTAAGCGGAAGAATTGGGTTGCTACAACTGTATAGGCGGTACCTGAAGCGGCTGGTGAAGCCATCGAGATTTCTCCTTTATAATCGGGATCCAGGAGGTCTTCCCATGTAGTTGGATATTCTTTATCAGGGTATTTTTCTTTGAATCTAGCATTGTTAATTGCAAAGCCAATGGCTCCGACATAAAAACCACTCCAATAATATTCAGGGTGGTAGAAAGCAGGGTCTATGTCTTTGAGAACAGGAGATTGGTAAGGTCTAAGTATCTCTTCGCCTATTAATGATTCGTGAGTCTCCGCGGAGCCACCAAAAAAAACGTCTGCCATTGGATGGTCTTTCTCTGCTATTAGTCTTGCAGCAACGGCTCCTGCGCTTAAGCGAATGAACTCTGCTTTAATTCCAGTTTCTTGAGAAAACTTGTCGAGAATTCGAGCAATTTCTTCTTCATGGAGTGGGCTATATACAACTAGAGATTCGGATGCATAAGCACTTGCCGTCACAAAAAGCAATGTTAACATTAACACCGTTATAACCCGTAAGAATGTTTTTCTTGTTAAGCTAATCATTTTATCCTCCCATAAACTAATATTATCCTTGTTGATAAGATTATTTTAACCACTCTCATCACCTGTTACCATGGAGTGAGCATTCTTTTCCCCTGATTTTTCGAGGGAAATTCCGCCCCTTATGTAACCTGTTTTTAAGAACCCTTAGGTATTTTTAATCATGTTTTCTTTTAGGTTTTTACCTCACCTTCCTTTCACTCTATAAAGACTTTCTTAAGGATTTACTGCGGTAACTTTTACCAGGTCTTTATCAGTTTGGAGCTGTTTTATGTATTGAGGTATTTCTTCTAAGGAAACTGTTTTAGAAATCATTTTAGTCATATCCATACCGGAGGCCATAAGGGAGATAACCCGGGGGAAATTGCCATGTCCAGAATGGCCTTGGGAGCCTACAATCTGAGCTCTTCTGACCTGGAATACTTCAGCAGTTAGAGGAATTTTCACATCAGCTCGGGCTACTACTACCACTGTGGAGTTAATACCTCGAGCTCTCCATATAGTTTCTTCCAAATCTTTCCAGATTATTTGGGGAACACCAGTAGCTTCTAAGTAAAGTTTTGCTCCCATTCCTCCGGTATAGTCGAGAATAGCTTCAGTTACATTTTCCTCTTGGGGGTTAATGTTAATATCCACTCCTAATTCTTTAGCCATATTTCTTCTTACTTCTGAAGGTTCGGAAAGGATTACTCTTGCTCCTCCTGCTTTTTTAAGAATAGCGCAGGCAGCTAATCCGATAGGACCTCCTCCAAAAATTACTACATTATCTCCTGGTCTAATTCCTCCTCCTCGCTCAATAACTGCGTTATAGGCTACAGAGGTTGGTTCAGCTAAGCTTCCAGCTAAGAAAAGTTTTTCCCCAGGGTAGTCTTTTTCTAGCTCTTTTAAACTCCACAAGTATTTAGCATCTACTACTATGTATTCTGCAAAAGCCCCATCTACATCAAATCCTAATTCATGAAGATTCTCACAGTGGTTAGGAAAGCCATCAGCACAATGGCGACAATAGCCGCACCATAGCATCTCTTCTGAGGTTACTGGTTCTCCTGCCTCAAAAGGTTGGTTATTTCTACGATTTATGGCTTCAGGTCCTGCTTCTACTACCTCTCCAGAAAACTCATGGCCTAAAGTTGCAGGAAACCCAGTAAGCCCAGGATAGAAAATGTAACCATTCTCATCGGCCTGAGCCATGTGAACATCACTTCCGCATATTCCACAAGCTCGGACTTTTATGAGGACTTCAGTAGGTTTTTGGATCACGGGCTGAGGAACTTCTTCTACCTTTACCTCCGGATATCTCCAAACTTTGCTACCTAACCAGGTAATTTTTCCCTCTACATCCTTGGGACCAATTTTAAAGTCTGGTTTAGGGCTCCATTGGGCGTGCAGTCTTACTGCTTTCATAACGCATCCTCCTTTTAAGCAGGCAATTTATGAAACTGGTTTTAGAATAAAGTAATTTTAATTGTTTGTCAAGAGCAAAGTGCCGAATTTGACAGATGGCTCTAACAGACAGGTTGAATCTAAAACAATCTTTTTTTCTCAGATTATTTGCTAAGCTCTACAGATTATTGTAAAATAACTTCACAATTAGAAAGCGGTTTCGAAGAAGAAGAAGAGAAAAAATGATGCTGGAAATACGAAAAAATTTATGAAAATGGCTTGTAGTGACTATGTAAACCATGTTGCTTTTAAGCCAGTAATATGGAGGAAGAGAAAGTGGACGTTAAAAAATACGATATCTTTATTATCGGTCACGTATCTTTAGACGAAAACGTTTATCATGATCAAGCTGAAAGGATATATGGTGGAGCTGTGTTATATGCTGCTTGCGCAGCTGCAACTGGGCAGAGTAAAATAGGAATATTAACAAAATCGTCTGAGGATGACGAGAAAATAGCTAGTTTATTCAACATTCCTAAAGAGGATATTTATCATATAAAATCAGGCAAAACTACATCTATTAGAAACGAGTATTTGACTGAAGACAGGGAAAATAGAGTATCTACTGTTTTAAGTGTGGCTGATCCATTTAGAATGGAGGAAATACCACCCAATGTAGATGCTAATATATACTATCTGGCAGGATTAATTCAGGGAGACTTTGAATATGATTTAATAAAAAGTTTTTCAAAGAAGGAGGAGGTAGCGGTAGATGCCCAGGGTTTATTGCGCAAAAGTAAGAATGGGCATATGTTTTATGAAGATTGGGACAAAAAATATGAGTATTTGCCATATATTAATTTTTTGAAAACTGATGCAAATGAATCTAGAATAATGACTGGCATAGAAAATAGGGAAAAAGCCGCTGAGCTGCTCTGCACCTGGGGGCCAAAAGAAGTAATGATAACATACAATACTGAGGTATTAGTTTACGATGGTCATCAGTATTACAAAGCTCCGTTTAAGCCGCGAAACCTATCAGGGAGAACCGGCAGAGGTGACACTTGTTTCGGCGCCTATATATCCGAAAGGATCCATAGAGAACCTGATGAAGCTCTATATTATGCTGCTGCTTTAACATCGCTCAAGATGGAAACACCGGGACCATTCAGAGGCACCAGGGAAGATGTATTAAATTATATGAGTAGTTATTACAAAAATTATCTATAGTATAAATGAAGGTCTGGTTATCAGCTAAAAGAGGGACGGGCTTCCTCCCGTCCCTCTTTTAGCTGATTATGGGGTATGTTGGGCAATATAAGCTTTGTGCATAAGATATTTTCTCAATGTTTCTGGTCTGTTTGTATTTATCATGACATTTGTTAAAGGGCTTTGGATGTCCCAGAACCATTGGTAATCAGGAGAGGCCCAGAAACGCATAAGGTGGCCATATTCTTTACCAAGGTTATCTGCCTTTTTCATCTGGGAAATCAGGTAATCTGAAACCTTAATTTTTCCATCCTCTATTAATCGATTAGCTAAAGCCCATTCATTATCGCGCAAAACCTCATACAGGGTATCCATAGATAGCTCTGGATAATCGCTGACATATTCCTCTATGATATCTTCTTTTGGTACTAAAAAATCGAAAAATTGGGTAATATCGTTATATGCTATAAGATTGCTACTGATAATTGGCATCCTATGTTTGAAGTTGAGGTATGCATCAGATTTCCAAACTTCAGGGTCATAGATATTTCCAAATCTCCCATCCGCAGTTGAATAGAAAGTTGACCATTCATCCGGAATATTTTCAGGTTCAGCATTGGTGAATACTGTCACCGGGCCTTGAGTCACTTTTTTAGTGTCTCGCTCGTAAGTTGTAAAAAGCCCAGGGTAGTTTTTTAGAATGCTTTGGAGAAGATTCCAGGTTTTGTCGGTATCGGTCTTGAAATCTACGTGAAGCAAGAGGGTTTCTTCAGGTGTGTTATAAATTTTTCCTCCATTTGAGAGATAAATCTCATAGAGAGGATCTAAATACAGATTTTGGAGGGTTCCTTTCGTTTTATAATCAGAATCTCCTGTAATTTCATCCCAATCATGTGCTACATACAATTCTTTCATAACTCTGGAATTTTCCACGTCATCAGTGATAGAGAGTTCTATATAATAAACGTCAGCTTCAATACTACCCATCCCATTGTCGATAGCATCTAATAGTGGACGAGCTCTGTAATAATCGTTATGAGAGTGGGTATTTTTAAAGTAAAATTTTTCTCCTATGGGGATAATCTCCAGTTCTTGACCAAATGCTGTAATTGCAAAAGACATAAACAATAACAATAACAACATAATACTAAAGATATTTTTAAAAACTTTCATTTTTACTACCTCCTTATAGATTTCACTTGATTAAATACTAAAGCTTTAAAGTAAAAATTGGTTTTACTGCTTTCATAGTGTGTCCTCCTTTTAAGCGGGTATTTATGAAACTGGTTTTAGAATAAAATAGCTTCATTGGTTTGTCAAGAGAAAAAACGATAAAAATTAAAAAATCTTAATAGATGATTTTTCACTTCAAAGTAAGATTTTATCTGCTGTACACCTTGAAAATCTTCTTTAAGCACCTTATAATAAGAGAACGGTTTCAAAAAGGAAGTGAATAAATGGATAAAGAAGTTACCATAAATGATATAGCCAGGGAAGCTGGTGTCTCAAAAGCTACTGTTTCCCGGGTGTTAAATAATCCTGAAAAAGTGGCTAAAAAAACCAGAGAAAAGGTATTAAAGGTTATCCAGGAAAAGAACTATCGTCCCAACCCCATGGCTCGTAGCCTCACTACTCGGAAAACAGGAGTAATCGGAGTGGTGGTTTCAGACATCACTAACCCTTTTTATGCGGTAATGGTAAGAAGCATTGAAGAAGTATGTCGAAGCTACCAATACCATATTTTTCTTTGTAATACCGATGGAAGAGAAGAAGAGGAAGAGCTATACGTGAAGTCTCTTATAGAAAAGAAGGTGGATGGCATAATCCTGGGAGCTACCCGGATGAACGATCAAGAAATCCAGAACCTAGCTAAAGCTCAGACTCCTATGGTTTTTGTCTCGCGTCTACCAGAGAACCGTGAGCAGTATGATTATGTAATAGTAGATAGTGTTTTGGGAGGATATTTGGCTACTAAATATCTTCTTTCTTTGGGTCATACCAAAATTGCCTACTTAGGGGGTCATTGGCCTACCTCTTCTAATTTAGAGCGCCTGGAAGGTTATAAAAGAGCTTTAGAAGAGGCAGGAATAGAGGTGAGAGATGAATATATTTACTGTGGCGAGTTCAGAATGGAAAACGGTTATCGAGAAGGAATAAAAATACTCAGGGCAGGAAAGTACCGACCTACTGCCGTTTTTTCAGCTAATGATGCTATGGCTATTGGACTCCTGGAGGCCTGTAATGAAGAGGGGGTAAGAGTACCAGAAGAATTATCTATTATAGGATTTGATGATATTCCTCTTAGTGCTTCCCGGTTGATTCAACTTACTACTGTTTCTCAGTCTACTGCTGAATTAGGTTCTTTGAGTGGAAAAATCATCATGGATAAGGTTCTCAATCCCCGCAAAAAAGATGTTCGACAACAGATAGTTTTTCCACCAAAGTTGGTGATTCGAGGAACTTGCGCTCGAATAAAAGAAGAATAGGAGGATAAATCATGAAGACAAGCTTTGCCGTTTCTTTGCAAAAAACCAGATTTGGAGCTATTGCTTTTGGAGAATCTTTTACCTCCATTATTTCGAAATTGAAGGAGTTAGGTTATCAAGGAGTGGAGTTGGCAGTTAGAAATCCCAGAGATATAAATGAAGAAGAAATAAAGGAAATAGTAAAAAATCATCAATTGGTTGTTCCGGCTATTGGAACAGGACAGGCGTTCATAGAGGAGTGTTTAAGTTTAAGTAGCAGAGAAAAGGAAATTAGAGGAAAAACTATAGAACGCCTGAAAAACCATATCGATTTTGCTTCTCAGTGGGGGAGTTTGGTAATTATAGGACTCATCCGGGGTAATCTTCCTCCTGAGGGGGAAGAAAAAGAAGAAGCTTTAAAGTATTTTGAGGAAAGTCTTCTAAAATGCAGCCAGTTAGCCAAAGAAAAGGATGTCAAATTGGTAATCGAGCCCTTAAATAGATATGAAATTAATTTTCTAAACACTATAAAAGAGGCTCTGGAATTTCTTTCTTCTCTGGGAGATGATAACATCGGTATCCTGGCTGATAGTTTTCATATGAACATTGAAGAAGCGAACTTTTACCAGAGTATCATCGAGGCAGGAGACCGCCTCTGGCATTTCCATATTGCTGATAGCAACCGCTGGGCGCCAGGGTTTGGCCATATTGATTTTGAGTCTATTTTTAGAGCCTTGCGAGACATCAACTATCAGGGTTTTGTTTCAGCAGAAATTCTCCAAAAACCTAATTTTCCTGAGGCAGCAAAACAAACCATTGACTATTTAAACAAGCAGGCTCGATTGTAGAAAATACGGAGAGGAACCTGTGTTTTTCTCTTACCCCTCTGAAGATAGTTGAGATAGAGCGAAGTTTTCTTACAAATAAATCACCGCTTTTATAATTATTCTCAGAAGTACAGTCTATGACGTAAAGTTAAATTTATGAATTTACAGTATTCTGCAAAACCTGTTAAATTGTACTACGAGTAAAGAAGTAAAAGAGAGATTATTGCAGAACACTTCTAGAAGGTAACTTAGATAGAGTTAAAATATTAGAATTACCACACCGGCAGTTTGCTGCGACATAAATAAAAAAGGCTAAAAACGCGAGAACTATTGAGAAAAGCTTTTTCATCAGTATAGGGGAAGTCCCCTTATAAACCCTGGAGATTACCAAAAAGTTCCCAGGTGGCCTTATAAATAATGTTTTTATGCTTTGGATAAAATAATTTTTGGGATGGGGGTCTTTGAGTAAAGTAAAAAAAATCCCAGGGCATAGTTTCCACCCTGGGATTTACCCTAAAAATAAAGCCTGTTTTTAATTTACTCCTACTTTTGTTTTTTCTCGATTTGCATTGGCTTCTTCTTCTAATTTACGGAGATACTCTTTTCTCTCTGTTTTGTAATCCTTGTAGTACACTGTTCCTTTGTACTCGGTTTCCCAAATGGGGTCAGTTAGTTCTTTAAATGCCTGCGCATATCGATCTATTTCATCTTTGAGAGTAGTTATCAGGGTTTCTGCTCCCTCATGGCTGGGGCGAGCCCCATATTTCTCTACTACTTCTCGTAGAACTTCGGGAACGTCAATGAGCATGCAAGGCCTCATCAGGTTGTTATCATAAGGTTGTTCTTTCTGGATAGCTCGGAAGAAAGGAGAGGAAAAAACTTCTTTTAGAGATTTATCTTTTACGTTATCTACAGTAAAATGGCAGAATACGCAAGGCTCTACGTCTCCAGCGTTATTGATATGGAAGTATCTTCTTCCTCCAGCAATACAACCTCCCACGTATGGCCCGTCATTCCAGAAGTCACCGATAAAAATTGGTTTTTCATAACGAATGCGGTGTACTTGGTTGCGGAGATGAAGCCTTTGTTCTGGAGTAGGCATTAGGGAAGTATCTGGTTTTTTACCTATGGGAACGTAAGTGAAAAACCACCCGAAGGCACACCCTTTGTTAATCAAAAATTCTATAAATTCATCGCTGGATACTAATTCAGTATTATGACGGGTAGCAGTAATGGAAAAGCCAAAAAGCACTCCTTCATCACGTAGAGCTTCCATGGCTTGCATGATTTTTTTGAATGTTCCTTTTCCTCGACGTTCATCAGTCTCTTTTTCGTAGCCTTCTACACTTATAGCGGGATAAACGTTACCCATTTGGGCTAAGCGTTTAGCCACTTCCTGATTAATCAAAGTACCGTTAGTATAAATCTGGAAAGCTATATCGGGGTGTTTTTCAAAAAGATCTAGGTGTTCTTTTCGAATGAATGGCTCTCCTCCAGAAATAGTGAGGAAATTCATGCCCATTTCTTCGGCTTCATTGAATAAGCGATCCAGAAGCTCGATGGGCATATCACTTTCTTTGCGATACTGCCCAGCATAACAACCATAACAGTTAAGATTACATCTCATAGTAGGGCTTACGACAAAGAAAAAAGGAACCTGTACTCCTAACTCTTTTTCTAATTTTTGTCTTTTGGGAACTCCCAAAAGAATGCTCTTAACGATGAGATTAACTACGAGTTTCTCTCTTACATTGGGATGAGTTTCTTGTAGAACACGGCGGGCTAACACTATCTGGGGTCTTTGTTCTTCAAACATTTGACGAAGCGCTCGAATTTGGTCTCGATAATACTCAATAGGAGTAAGCTTCTCCGCCAGATAGGTGAGTCTGATGATGTTTTCATCAGAAGCATTGCGCAAAGAGTTTACCATTAGCTTTACTACTTGCTCAGTAGTGAATGCTTTTAAGGAATCTAAATAACTCATATTAAGTCCCTCCCTCAAAAGGAATTCTTTTTATTATAACACATTGCCTAAGAACTTTGTTTCAAAAGGTCATATGTCCTTTTAACCTCTTGAATGTCTTTCCAGGTTAAATATCGGGGAGATCCTGGTTGTCGAGAATTATAACGGAGGAGAAAACTGGGATGGAACATGGGAAAGATTTTTTTTCCTCCTCGCCAATCAAACCACTGACCCCGAAGTTTGCTGATAGGTTCTTTTTTGCCTAAAAGGTAAAGAGTAGAAGTGCCACCTAAGGTTATGATTATAGAAGGATTGATAATAGCGATTTGAGCCTCCAGATAAGGAAAACAACTATCCATTTCGCTTTGAGCAGGGGTTCTATTGCCCGGGGGACGACACTTTATTATATTGGTAATATATACTTCTTCTCTTTTTAAACCTACTGATTGAAGGATTTTAGTGAGTAACTGGCCGGCTTTACCTACGAAAGGTCTTCCGGTTCGGTCTTCTTCTTCTCCAGGTGCTTCTCCAACGAACATAAGCAATGCATCAGGGTCCCCTTCTCCAAAGACTATTTTAGTTCTGCTCTGAGAAAGGGAACAAAGGGTACATGTTTTTACCTCGCTTTTTATCTCTTCTAATAATTCTTCTTTGCTGATCGAGGACTTTATCACTTTTTCACCTGCAAAACAAAGATACACTTCTTAATTCAGCTATTACTACTAATTTTATCATATAATTAAGCTTTTCAAAAATTTTTCCGATAAGAGAATATCTTTGCATCTTTTTAAGTCAGGAACATTCCTTGTCAAATAACTGCAGCCCTCTGCATAAGGACTTATATAGAACAGAACTATGGGGAAATTTCACTAACCACTCCTTTAAAGACTAAACGTAACTTGTTAAAAACTTATTCTACTCATCCTCAATTCCCCTATCTATCGTCTGCCCTCTGCAATAGCTTTCGTAATCGATATAGTTTTAGCCTGCTTGGATATATCAGGACGATGGAGATATTCAGCACTAGATAGAGGCATCCAGTTATACGTGTTTTCCAATCAAGAGAAACAGCTCATGTATTAGTAGTGGTAATCTTTCCTGTTGTAAGGGAGCAATAGTTTTTTCTATATGTAGCGTGATGAATAGTAGCTCTCTTACTCCTTGTCTCAAGATATAATTTCCGCTCGAGTGGAAGTGAAAAACTGGAATTGCTTCTACTAGCCTTTTCTTTACCAGAGAACAGTTTTTTGCTTTTAGCGCTTTGCTTTATTCAGAAAGTAAGTTGGAAAAAAGCGATTCTATCATCTAGTTGGCTCAATAATGCTATCTTTTTTGAGACTTTCTATATTCCGGACGAGAGCTTTTTTATCCTCCGGCATTAAGATCTTTAAAGTTAAAAGAGATAACCTGCTCTGGGCAGAAGACTTAATTACTAGAGAAATGAAGGATGATCCTATCGCTAATAGACCTGGAAGTGGTAATTGTAATTTTGGTAAGAAAGGGGAATTTGAAAAGCAGGTAAAATAGTTTCTTCTGATATAGAAGAGCTGCTTAGCTCTCTTTTAGCCATCGTTTCTCTGCAACTCTTGGATTACTTATATAGTTCTGAAGAGAAGATGTAATACAGGCTAACCTCGTCACTTAATTAAAGACGTGACGGTAGAATAATAATCACTTTTCTTCGCTAAGAGGCTCTATGTGGACTATTCCCTCAAAGCCCGTTTGTTCTTTAATTTCTTTTTCTATTTTTTCGGACAGATCATGCCCCTCTTTAACTGAAAGGCTTCCATCTACTTCAATATGCATAGTAATAACTCCTTTACCTCCGTAATCATGGAGGTGAATAGAGTGAACATTATCTACTTCCTTAAATTGGGAAGTTATATTCAAGATCTTCTCCTTCTCTTCAGGAGAAATGCTTCTTCCTAACAGCCGAGAAACCGAGCCCCGCAAAATTTTGCTAGCCATCAAGATGATAATGGTAGAGGTGAATAAACTGCTAACTCCATCCAACCAGGGATAACGAGGAAACAAAAACACTACTAAAACAGGCAGAGAGTCTAAAGCGTCACTACGATGATGCCAGGCTTTAGCGATGAGAAGTTCGGAATTAGATGCCTTTTTCCCCAGAAAAAAGGCTACCTGCGCCAAAATTTCTTTTCCTCCCATGCCTATTAGTATGGCGAAAAGCGCCGGTAAAGAAAACTGAATAGGAGAAGGATGAAAAATCCTCTGGCAACCTTGAATTAAGAATTGAATGCCTACAATAAAAAGAAGAACTGCTATAATAAGAGTAGTGGTATCTTCTAACCGACCATGCCCGAAAGGATGTTCTCGGTCTGGGGGACGATCGAGCTCTCGGGCAATGAAGAAAATGGCTAAAGAAGTAGCTACATCGGACAATGTTTCAAAGGCATCGGCAGTAAGAGCTAAACTTTGAGAAAGGCGGCCATAGTAAAGTTTTATCCCAAAAAGGGTAAAATTCACTAATATACTGATCCAGGCCTCTAATCTGGCGTAGTAAGCCTTGGAGGTCAGAGGATTACTGGGAATTTCTTCTGAAGAAAATTTTTGCTCTCTCATTTTCCACTCTTTGGTTTTCGATAAAATAATCGAGGGTTTTCTTTGCCTCTATATTATAATCTTTTAAGTTTCACTGTAAAGCTATTGAAAATAGCGGTACTTTCCCTGTATCTGTTATAATCTTCCTGTCCTGTATAGTGTTAGCAATTGTTAGAAGCGTTAGAAAAGAAAGCACATCGATGATTGATTCCTGTAGAGCTTTATCTCCTTAAAAGGGAGGGTAGAAAATGGCCAGAAAAATGGGGAAGAAATTACAAACCGAGGTTAGCTCAGAATCCGGTATGATAGATATCTTCATCCTGATAGTAGTTGGCTTTTTACTTATTATTTCTTCCTGGTTTCTTGGCAATGTATTTCTTCATTATCAAGTAGTAGATGCTCACATCGAGAAATTCAAGGAGGAATATAAAATAGAGGGAGCATTGGTGGAAGCTATCCAGCTGCTGAAAGATAAAGGTAGTGCTTTTCAGGATGAGGATGAGGATGAAGATGAAGATGAAGATGAGGATATTCCTTCCTCTTTTAACTCTCTTTTTCGCTTTTCAATAAAAGAGGATAAACTGATTATCAGTAAAAAGATCGAAGGTCAGGAGAAAGAAGAGGAGAAAGAAGAGGAGAACATGCTACCTGTGGCTGAGGTTACTTTTACCTGGGAAGAAAATGAGTTGAAAATTAACCGAATAGAGACGAGATATAATCTTCCTTATTCTAAATAAACTTATTGATGGAGTACTGAATTGGAAAACACCAATAAAGATAAAACCAAAGAAATAAATCAAAGGGGTCGTGGGAACATTGCGCTTCTTGGTTTTATGGGTAGTGGAAAAACCACCATCGGACAGCAATTGGCTCAAAAAGTAGGATGGCAGTTTATGGATACCGATGATTTAATTGAAGAAAAGACTTCTCTATCTATCTCTCTAATTTTTGAACGATGGGGGGAAGAGCATTTCCGCTCTTTAGAAAAAGTGGTACTCGAAGAAGTGGCTTCAAAAAAGAATATAATTTTAGCTACAGGAGGAGGACTTCCTGCTCAAGAGGATAACTGGCAGATATTAAGAGAACATTTCTTAACCATTTTTCTGCAAGTTGATTTTTCTATCCTCTATCAGAGAATAAAAGGAGATTCCCGCCGTCCCCTTCTATCTCAGTATTCTACTCCTCAAGAATTAGAAAAGCTTTATCAAAAAAGACTTATCTATTATGAGAGGTCAGATGTTATAATTAATGGAAATAGAAGTGAAGAGGAGATAGTAGAGGAAATACTATACCATGAGAAAATTAGCAGTTTGTGGAGAAAACGGTAAGCAATACCCGGTTTTTTTAGGCTGGGATTTACTGGAGAGAGATGATTGGTTAGAAGAGATAAAATTCCCTTCTTCTTTCGGGGTGATAGTAACCAACTCCCGGGTGGGATCTCTTTATGAGGAAAGGGTATCTTCTTTTTTCTCCCGGCAAGGATTCACTATTCAGGTAGTCACCATTCCCGATGGAGAAGAATATAAAAATCTTTCCACGGTGGAATTCATTTATAAACAGCTTCTAAATTTAGATTTAGACCGGAAGAGTTTTCTCTTAGCTCTGGGGGGAGGAGTGATTACTGACATTACTGGTTTTGTGGCTTCCACCTTCTTACGGGGAATACCTTATTTTTCTATTCCTACCACTGTTCTTGCTCAAGTAGATAGTTCCATAGGAGGCAAAACCGGGGTAAATTTGCCCCAGGGCAAAAATCTGGTGGGAACTTTTTATCCTCCTGCGGGGGTATTCATTGACCTTTCTTTTCTTCGTACTCTCCCTCCTCGAGAGTATAAGGAAGGTCTTGCAGAAGTAGCCAAAACTTTCTTTTTAGCTGGAGGCGAGATTCTTTCCCTTTTAGAAAAGAGAGAACAAATTCTTTCTCGAGAAGAAGAAATTTTGGAAGAACTAATTTTTCAGTCTCTTTCTTTAAAGAAAAAAATAGTGGAAGAGGATGAAAAAGAAAAGGGGATACGGAGTATTTTAAATTATGGGCACACCATAGGTCATGCCTTAGAGAAAGTAGAAGGCTATGGTAAGCTCCGGCATGGGGAAGCGATCGCTTTAGGAATGATGGGAGAGGCTATCCTGGGAGAGAAATTAAGCATTACTCCTTCTAAGGTAGTAGATAAACAAAGAGAAATATTAGCTAATTTCCATTTACCTACTCAGCTAAAATTTAAGATAGAAAGAGAAGAATTTTTTGCTGCTCTCCGTCAAGACAAAAAGAAGGAAAGAGGAAAAGCCAGGTTAGTTTTTTTGAAAGATTTTGGTCAACCTATCTGGGGAGTAGAGGTAGAAGAGGAAAAAATTGGAGAAGCGCTTTCTTATTTAGAGAGGTGAGGATAGCTTGAATATTCTCTTTATTTGTGGTCCTAATCTTAATCTTTTGGGGGAGAGAGAAAAGGAGATTTACGGAGAAAAAAGTTTTGAGGAGATAAATATCATACTGGAAAAAGAAGCTCAAAAAATGGGAGTGAACCTGGAGATTTTTCAATCTAATCATGAAGGAAATATCATCGATAAAATTCAGGAAAGTAGAGGTAGTGTTGATGGTATAATTATAAATCCAGGGGCTTACACTCATTATAGCTTAGCTATTCGCGACGCTCTAAAGGTAGTTAAAGCTCCTATAATTGAAGTGCATTTATCTAATATATATAGTCGGGAAGAATTTCGTCATCACTCAGTGATTGCTCCGGTATGCTGGGGACAGATAGCGGGTTTAGGATATCAGGGATACATTCTGGCTTTACAAGCTTTTTTGATGAGGGGAAAGAATGAACCATAAAAAAAGAATGGCTCAATTAAAAGAGGATTTAGAGCATCCTTTCTTAGTTACAGAAAGAGAGGACCTTTTTTATCTTCTGGGTTTCCAGGGTTCAACAGGTTTTCTCCTGGTCTTTCCTGATAAGACACCAGTTTTTTTCTGTGATGGCCGCTATGCTACCCAGGCCAAAGAAGAAATCAAATTAGAAGTAGAAATCCAAGAATTCAGAGATGAAATTACTAAAAACATAAAAGAGGCAGTATCTGGAAACGGTTATCAAAAACTTCTGGTTGAAGATAGCTTAAAAATAAGGTTTTACGAACTCCTTAAAAACCAGGGCTTAGAGGTTGCTCCTGTTTCTTCCCCCTCTCGACAAATGAGGATGATTAAGGATGAAGAGGAAATCGAGGAAATAAAAAAAGCGGTTAGAATCTCAGAAGAAGCGCTAAAAAAAGCAAGGTCTCTTTTCCGAGAAGGGGTAAAAGAAAAAGATATGGCTTTAGAGTTAGATTACCAGATGCGCCTGCTGGGTGGAGAAGAGACAGCTTTTCCCACCATTGTAGCAGGGGGGAAGAGAAGCGCTCTCCCTCATGCTCGCCCTTCTTCTTATTCCTTTAAAGATAATGATTGGGCAATTGTTGATTGGGGAGCACGGGTCAATGGTTACTGTGCTGATCTTACTCGAGTTATAGTCATAGGGGAAGTTGATTCTCGCTTTTACCAGCTTCTTCGAATAGTAGAGAAAGCCCAGCAACTGGCAGAAACCATTATAAAGGAAGGAGTAAAAGCAAAGGAAGTAGATAAAGTAGTGAGAAGCTTTTTCAAAGAAGAGAAGGTCGAGGAGTATTTTAATCACAGTTTAGGACATGGAGTGGGGATAGAAATTCACGAGGACCCTCGCTTGGGCCCTAAAAGTGAGGATATTTTAAAAAAGGGTATGGTAGTAACAGTAGAACCAGGAATTTATTTTCCTGATTGGGGAGGGATTCGCCTGGAAAATTTAGTAGTGGTGCAAGAAGAGGGAAATAAAATTCTGGATTCTCTTCCCCTATTACTTTGAAAGGAGGACCAAAGTGCCTGAATACATTTCCAGCAATGACTTGAGAGTAGGAACTTGTATAGAAGTAGATGGTAATCTTTATGTAGTCACCTCTTTCCAGCATATCAAACCAGGTAAGGGAGGAGCCATAATTAAGACCAAGCTCAAGGACATTAATACCGGCTTTATAATAGAAAAAACCTTTAGAGC
>DGDO01000026.1:0-223 GCA_002385475.1 Candidatus Sordicultor fermentans
GATCACCTGGTTTCGGGTCTACGATGACTGACTATGCGCCCTATTCAGACTCGGTTTCCCTACGGCTCCATGCCTTAAGCACTTAACCTTGCCAGCCACCGTAACTCGCCGGCTCATTCTCCAAAAGGCACGCAGTCGAGCTGGAGGAGACTAGGTCTTCTCCATAGCTCTTCCACGTATTGTAGACATACGGTTTCAGGTTCTATTTCACTCCCCTCCCGGG
>DGDO01000026.1:452-6836 GCA_002385475.1 Candidatus Sordicultor fermentans
GTATTTAGCCTTAGGAGATGGTCCTCCCAGATTCCCACGGAATTCCTCGTGGACCGTGGTACTCGGGAAAGAGAGGAGAGACCAGATCTTTTCGCTTACTGGGCTATCACCTTCTCTGGCCAGGCTTTCCAGACCTGTTCAGCTAAAACCTGGTTTGGTAACTCTCTGGTTCCACCCTGGTAGAACCTCTCTCTTCCCTCTACCCCCAAAGAGCAACACCCAGGGGTTATTACACTCTTTGGGTTTAGGCTGTTCCCCTTTCGCTCGCCGCTACTTAGGGAATCGAATTTCTTTCTTTTCCTCGGGGTACTTAGATGGTTCAGTTCCCCCGGTTAGCCTCCCTTACGGGATACTGGAGGTTTACTCCAGTGGGTTGCCCCATTCGGGAATCTCCGGATCAAAGCTTGCTTACAGCTACCCGAAGCTTATCGCAGTTGGCCACGCCCTTCATCGCCTCCTGGCACCAAGGCATCCACCGTATGCCCTTTCTAACTTGACCGCAAACCTTTAATTCATTAACAAACTTGTCATGTTAGCAGGAATATCTCTTGTTTCCACCTTATTTACTTTTCAAGGTACGGATAATGAAGCAAAGAGTATTATAATAGGTTAGAGCGTTTTTGGCAAGAGGTAAAAACTGAATTTGTGTAGTTATTCTGTGATAATGTCACCCTTAAAATCTTTTAGAAAATATCACTTTAGTAATAAAATGAAAGAATACATTGTCCTCAAGAAGAAAGAAATAAACTTTATGGGGCACGTTGTCTTCTGGATAAGAAGATAACTATCAGAGAGGGAGCAGAACTTCTTCACCTATAGCGTAGGAGTTTGAGTGGTTAAAGAGCCAAAGTTACTCAATTTGGCAGACACAATTTCGCTCAGGTATTAATCTCATCTGAGATTTATTAATATAAACAACCGGAAACCGCATGTAGCTATTTAATTAATTGGTTACCCAAACATTAAAGATCCCCCCGAAAATGCCGATATATAAAATAGAGCTAAAAAAGCACACCGGCTCCAAAGACCCAAAGACCAAAGAGAGGAGAAGAGAAAATGACCTTGAAGACTAAGATTTTGAGTGGTTTCATAATAATGATAGTTTTAGTGGCAATTGTCGGATGTATTGGTTTTTTCGCCACCTCCAGGTTGAACGACTCTCTATATAAAGTATATGCCGTGCGAATGCCCGCTCTTGATTATCTTATCGAGGCAGACAGGGATTTACAACAGCTTCTGGTAGCTGAACGCTCCATGCTTTCTGCTCCCAGCGATAGCGAAATATTCAAACGCCTTCTTGCCGATTATGAAGAAAATTTTAATCAATCAATAGAGCGTTTTAACAAGTATAAAGAACTGGCTCAAGCTCCGGAAGAATTGCAACTTATATCTGGATACGAAGAAGTCCGTAAAGAATGGGAAACAGTGTCGAAACAGGTAATTAATTATCTCACCGAAGGTGGTGAGGAAGAGCGTAATCTGGCAACAGAACTATCCCTGGGAAAAGCTGCTGAGAAATTCGAGGAAACACGCGAATATTTGAATCAACTCACCGATGTCATATTGAACTTAACCGAAGAGGAAAATATTAGCGCTCAGAAAGCCCGCACCATGTCACTATCGCTGATAACCTGGACCATCATTATAAGCATTGTTTTAGGATTAACATTCGCTCTACTACTCACAAGAAGCATCCGCAAGCCCCTCCAGGAAATCTCCAGTGCAGTAGAAAAGGTCGCCAGTGGCAACTTGCAGGTCGAGGTCAAAAAACTAACCGTAAAAGATGAGCTGGGTAAACTCAGCAATAGTTTCGCAGAAATGGTAAATTCTCTGAGAAACCTGGTACATAATACTTTAAACTCTTCTTCTCTTCTGGCATCTTCTTCTGAAGAGCTTGCATCATCGGTATCCGAAGCCAGTAGAGCTACTGCAGAGATTGCCCAAACTATTTCCCAGGTCGCCGAAGGCTCCATTCGCCAGAGTGAAGAACTCCAGAAAATCGCTGAAGAAGGAGATACCATGGCTAAAAAAGCTCAGATTATCGTCAACACAAGTGACGATAATCTACGTCTTCTCGAGGAAACCATCAAAAATTTGGAAGAAAATAGCCATATTCTCTCTACCATTAGTAAAATGAATAATTCCGTTAGCGACCAAAGCAAAATCACTCAAGAAAAAGCTCAGAATGGCAAAAAATTACTTATTGACCTTGTAGCCAGCGTAGAAGATATTGCCGAAGTATCTCAAGAAGTTGCTCAAAGTGTGGAGCTTTTGACTGAACGTTCCCAGGAAATTGGAAAGATTGTAGACCTAATAACCGGTATCGCTGAACAAACTAACCTCTTAGCCTTAAATGCAGCAATTGAAGCAGCCCGAGCAGGAGATGCCGGACGCGGATTTGCCGTGGTTGCTGAAGAGGTTAGAAAGCTTGCCGAAGAGTCTGCTCAGGCTGCAGAACAAATTGGAGCTCTGATATCTGAAATTCAGAAAAACACCGGCGAAACTTCTGAAGCAATGCAGAGAGCAAAAAATCAAGTGGAAACAGGTAGCAAACAGAGCGAAAAGGTTTCTCAAAGCTTTGAAGATATAATAGCAGCAACCGGTGAAGTCGCCAACTCCATTGGCAGCTTGACCAGAACTATTGGAGAGCTGGAAACAAACCAGCAAGCAACCGCCGAAAATTCTCAGAGTTTAGTAAAGCATACCGAAGATACCCTGCACGATTTACGAAGCATATCTGAGTCTATTAGCAAATTACATGAGACCATCACTACCGTTGCCTCCATTGCCGAAGAGAACGCCGCCTCCAGTGAAGAAATTTCCGCTTCAGTAGAAGAACAAAATGCAGCCATGGAAGAAATTAACTCTATGGCAGCCAGCTTGAGTAAATTAGCTGAAGAGCTTCAAGAAATCGTTAACAACTTTACTGTATAAGTAATACATAGCCAATCATATAGGCCACCCCGCTCAAAATTCAAAAGCGATGGCGGGGTGGCTGTTTTTTCATTGAGACTGAATCCCTGCTCCAGGTAAATATTGTCAGAACTATAAAGGGGAGCAGCACTCGCGATTGACCCGTAATAATGCCCCGACACAAAAGATAATCAGAGTACGAAGGAAAAGAATATTACAATGGATTTTTTTGGTTAACTATATTTTTCTGGCAGGTTCTATAGAAGCAAGGGAACAATACTCACCCCTGTACTCAGAGGCGGCAAATTGATTATAGCTCAGTGATATAATCAATTTGCCGTGCTTCTTCTGAGGCGGTTAAAATAAATTAGAATATTTTTGCTGTGAATGAGGTTGTAGAAATACAGAATAATGTAAGGGAAAAGAGGTGAAAATGTGGCTATTTACCATATTGGTACTTGCTCCTGGACAGAGAAAACTCTCATTGAAGATGGCTCTTTTTACCCTCCTCAACTTAAAAATCCTGCTGAAAGACTGAATTTCTATGCTCAACATTTTAACACCGTAGAAGTTGATTCCACCTTTTATGCTTTCCCTGCAGAGAGAAATGCTCGTCTCTGGGTAGAGCGAACCCCTTCCTCTTTCCTTTTTAATATAAAATCCTTTTCTCTATTTACCTTTCACAAAACTTCCCTATCTGTCATTCCTCAATTTTTGAAAGAAGAATTGCCCGAAAGGTTGCAAAAACGACCTCACTTCTATTTAGCGGAAGTCCCTGAAGAGTGGCTAAAAATAGCTCTATCTGCTTTCCTTTCTGCCATAAACCCCTTGCAGGAAGAAAATAAACTGGGCTATATTCTCTTTCAATTTCCTCCCTGGATAGAAAAAAGTAGAGAAACTATGGAGTATTTATCCTGGCTTAGAGAAAATATTAAAGGAACTTTAGCTATAGAGTTTCGCCACCATTCCTGGTTGAGCGAAGAAAATCGAGATGACACTTTCTGTTTTTTGCGCAAGGAGAGATTAGCCTATACCTGCGTAGATGAGCCTCAACTTCCCTGGACGGTCCCTCCCATAGTAGAAGTTACTACCCCGGAGCTCATAACTCGCTTCCATGGACGCAATAAACCAGCCTGGGAAAAGAAGGGAGCACCCGTAGAAGAAAAATTTGCCTACCTTTATCAAGAAGAGGAATTAAACAGGTGGAAAGAGGTTGTAAATAAGAAATCCCCGGGTGCTGAAAGAGTTTTTTTGATGTTTAATAACTGTTTTCGTGATTATGCAATAAGGAATGCCAAACAAATGAAACTACTTTTGGCGGAATGAGGTGAAATTATGGAAATCATCGATATATCTCTTCCTCTGTCGGAAGAAACTCCCACTTATAAAGGGAGAAAGGAAAAAAAACCTCGTTTAGAAAGGATAAGAACTCTTTCTCAAGGAGCAAACGAAACTCGCTTGACCCTGGAAACCCACACCGGAACTCACGTAGATGCTCCCCTTCATATGCTCTCTCCCGCTAACTCTATTGATCAGTTGCCCCTTTCTTCATTTCTTGGTCCGGCTTTAGTTGTAGAAATAAGAGGAGTGGAGGCCATAGCCGCAGAACACCTCTCTCCTTTTCAACAATTCCTATCCCCCCGGCAATTTTTAATTCTGAAAACTGATAACTCTTTTTCTGACCTGTCGAGGGAAAACTTTGTTTACCTTACTGTATCTGGTGCTTCTTATTTAGCTCAACAAGGTGCAAAAGGCGTAGGAATTGACTCTTTAGGGATAGAACGCGACCAGCCCGGACACCCCACCCATCGCCTTCTTTTAGAAAAAGGTATTTTAATATTCGAGGGGCTATATCTCCGGGAGGTAGAACCTGGCTTTTACTATTTTCTATCTTTCCCTCTAAAAATAAAAGAGGGAGATGGCTCCCCGACAAGGGCTGTGCTCTTTAGAATGTAAAATGAAAACTTTAATATTCTTTGGAGCTACGGGCAATCTCTTCACCCAGAAAATCTTCCCTGCCTTATCCTCTCTTTTCTATCACTATGAAATAAGAGATTTAGCTTTAATAGCTTTAGGAAGGCGTTTTTCTAAAGAGGGAGACTACCGGAGGTTTCTTCAAAAAATCCACCAGAGAGAAGAAAAAGAGTTATTGGAACGGGTTTTCTATCTCCCAGGAGATTTAGAAAACCCGGAAATCCCTTCAAAACTCAGCCAGCTAATTAACAAGACAGGGAAAGAAGAGGCAATATTTTACCTCTCCCTCCCTCCTTCTCTTTATAACTCAGCCTTAAAAACCATAGAAAAAACCCTGTCCTTAAGCTCGCCCTCCACAAAAAAAGTAGCTTTAGAAAAACCTTTTGGTTCCAGCGAAAAAGATTTTGAAGAACTGGAAAAAGCTCTTAAAAAAATCTTTCGAGAAGAAGAAATTTTCTACGTCGACCATTACTTGGGAAAAGCCACCGTTCAAAATCTCATCATTCTTAAAGCTGAAAATCTATTTATAGAAAAACTGCTATCCCGGTCCTTCGTAAAAGAGGTGCGCATTGCAGTAAGTGAAAAAGAAGGGGTAGGAGAAAGAAAAAAATTTTACGAAGAGACCGGTGCCATTAAAGACGTATTTCAAAATCATCTCCTTCAGCTTCTCACTCTTTTAGCTATCGATATCCCTCCCCTTTGCGAAGAAGATAGAAAAGAGTGTCAAAGATTCCTGGAAAATGTAGGCCAGGCCAAAAGTCATTTGCTTACCGAGATTCAACTGCCCCCTCCGGAAGCCATATATTTAGGGCAATACCAGAATTACCAGGAAGAGGTAGAAAATCCTCATTCCCAGATAGAAACTTTAGTTTATCTGCCTTTATATATTTCTTCTGAGCGGTGGCAGGGAGTACCATTTCGAATGTTGACCGGAAAAAGAATGGCAGAGAGGGAATCGTTTCTTGAGGTGGTATTTCATTCCCATTTTCCAGAGGATAACCTCCTTCGCATAGAAATTCAACCCGAGGAAAGAATAGACCTCTTAATAAGAGTAAAAACACCGGGAATGGGGTTATATTCTTCTCCTACCCGGCTAAATTTCACCTATTCTGGAAGTTTTGGAGCCAATACCCCCGAAGCTTATGAAAAGATAATATATGACTTGCTGGCCGGGGATCGAACTTTGTTTCCTGACTCTACTTTTATTCGTCATGCCTGGCAAATAGTAGACCGGTTGGTTTCTATTATCCACAAGGAAGGAATTAAACCCCATCTTTACCCCGTAGACACTTTAACTCCCGGAGATTTCTGGATCTCACCTCCACAGATTACAATATCCCGCAAAACCAGTCATGATTATAGGGAATAAACCCCCATAACCCCTTTATCCGTCATTTCTGAATGGCTTTATCAAGGTTCCCGAGAGTAGAGAGAATGCACCTTATGATTCCAAATAAAAAGACAAAAACAAAACGTGGATGCCTGATAAAAGCGCTC
>DGDO01000026.1:6972-7380 GCA_002385475.1 Candidatus Sordicultor fermentans
AGCGCTCAGGCATGACGAGAGAGGAGAATTCCCGGCTACTAACCTCGGAAATGGCGTGGGAGAGTGGGTTATCGATGAAAGATTTCAGAAATGACAGAAGAAGAGCCCTTCCAGGAAGAAGCTCAAGGCAAGAGTGGCTTCTCTTCCTCTGAGAAAATGAGAAAAGCAAGTTATCATAGAACAACCTAAGGTGTGAAATTAAAAGATAGAAGATAAGAAAAAACTAAAGCTTAACGCTGGAACATCCTTTCTCCAGCGTTAAGAGAGAAATTGTATCTCCCTCGGTACACAGTTGTTTCTCTTTTTTGAGTCTCAACAAATTTAAAAACGAAATTATCACGGGAAATAAAGATGCAAATCCCAAAAGGACTATGATACCATCAGGATGCTATGCAAAACTTGCGATTA
>DGDO01000026.1:7648-11010 GCA_002385475.1 Candidatus Sordicultor fermentans
TCTCTCGGGCAAAAATCAACCGATTAGTCAATATAACAGAGACAAGAATGATACCCCACAGAGCACTGGCTAAATGAGAACTAAGCCCTAAAAGGTTAAAACCGGTAGCTACTACCTGTAAAACCACCATAGATAGAATTAAACCACCTACCTTTCCAAATCCTCCAGCGGGGTTTACTCCTCCTAACACACAGGCCAATACAGTGAGCAGAAGGTATGATTCTCCATAGCCTGCCTGAGCAGCATTGAACCGAGCAGTCATGACTACTGAGGCTACCCCAGCTAAAAAACTACAGAGGAGATACACCCGGAAAATAACCCTCCTATTATTGACCCCGGAAAAAAGAGTAGCGGTAGGATTAGAACCTAAAAGATATAATTGAATACCAAAAGGAGTTCGATCCAAAAGAAGAGACATAAATGCAGCTGTAATCAAAAAGATGATAAAAGGCATGGGAATACCTAAAACCGTGCCATCTCCTAGGAAAAGAAAACTCCGGGGAAAACCAGCTATTACGTATCCTTTAGTTACAACCAGAGCTATTCCTCTGATAAAAATCATCATACCCAGAGTAGCAATCATAGCCGGTATAGAGCAAAAAGCCACCAGCGTCCCTTTTAGAACTCCTAACCCCAGAGAGAGAAGCAAGCCTAAAACAATGGCCCAAAAAGGTGAAAGTTCAAACTGGGTCATAGATAAGGCAATTACAATCGCTGAAAGGTTAGCGGTGGAAACTATCGATAGGTCAATCCCCCCGGTTAACATGGGAGACATCTGAGCTAAAGTTAAAAGACCCAGTAAAGGCAATTGAAAAGCGATAGCCTGCAAGCTCCGAGGTTCAAAAATCTTACCTTTAGTAAGCAAGCCAAATAGCAAAAATATAGCTATTAATATGATAACCAGAATAAGAAGCTGGGGATTTCTGCGCTTTAAAAAGGGATTACTGGACAAGAATTTCACCCTCTCTTTTTGCCTGAGATTTTCGCTGATAAGCGCTAATACCTGCTGCGACTACAATTATGGCTCCCATTATGACTTCATGCCAGTAAGCTGAAGCTTTCATTAAAATCAAGCCATTTTTAATGATGGCAATCAATAAAACTCCCAAAAAAGCCCCTAAAGCACTACCCGAGCCCCCAAAAACGCTAGCTCCTCCTAGGATAACAGCAGCTAAAACATCCAGTTCTCCTCCCACCAAAGAATTGGGTTGAATCATCTGGTTTAAAGAAGCGTGAACAAAAGAAGCCAGACCGGCCAGAGCTCCCATAAAACAATAAACAAATAATTGAACCCGAAAGATGTTAAACCCTGCTCTCCGAGCAGCTTCCATATTGCCACCCATGGCATAGATTTTCCGCCCAATAGGGAAGTATTTGAGTATAACCCAGGTAAAGATAGCCAAAATTATCCATATAAGGATAAAAATCGAGAAACCATATTTCACTCCCTGGGGATTAGTCAAAGAAAAAAGCTGCACCCGGGAGAAATTTCGGAAAGAAGGAGGAAAATTGTATATCCATTTTCCTCCACTAAAAAACATCAAAAAACCGAAGAAAGCATTGAGAGTGGATATGGTGATTATCACCGGATGAGCTTTAGTGTAATAGACTAAAATACCGTTTATAGCCCCCAGAGCAATCCCAATAGGTATAGGAATTAAAAATGCCACGAGGACATTATCTATATAATAAGTAGTTATTATCAAACCCATAATGTACTGAGCAATAGTAGCAGTAGCGGTGAAAGAGACATCTATCCCTCCAGAAATCAAAACCACCAGTTCCCCCAGAGCCAGGATGCCTAAAAAAGTATTACTTCGTAACATATCAAACCAGTTCTCCAGAGTAAGAAACTTGGGGTTCACCAGAGTAAGAAAAAAGGAAAGAACAATGATAATTCCCAGAAGGTAAAATTCAGTCTGCTGAAAGATCTTTTTATTAATCAAATTATATCTTTCCTCCCTTTTATTCCAGAATGATTTTTCTGAGTTCCTCTTCTGATACCTCAGCAGGAGAAAATTCCCTGATTATCTGGCCATTTTTCATAACTAAAATTCGGTCACAGTTATTCAAAACTTCGGTTTCCTCATCAGATATAAATATCAGACTGAGATTTTTCTGGGATAATTCTCGAATAGACTGATAAATGCTTTCTTTAGCTGCCACATCTACCCCATGAGTGGGGGTATCGAGAATAAGCAGATGCGGAGATGTTAAAATCCACTTAGCTAACACCACTTTTTGCTGGTTACCTCCAGAGAGATTTTTCACCGGTGCTTCCATACTTTCGGTCTTAATATTAAATTCCTGAACGGCTTTTTCTGCCACACTTCTTTTCTTCTGGAAATCGATCAACCCCATCCCGTTGATTATTTGGTCTAGCACAGTGATTACTAAATTATTCTCTACACTGTGGTCCAGCACTAACCCTTGAACTAATCTATTTTCTGGAACATAGCCAATTCCCAAGCCAATAGCTACCTGGTTGGAACTTATAACTTGAGGTTTACCTTCAAAATATATTTTCCCTTCATCAGGGGGATTTAATCCAAAGAGAGTAAGGGCAAGCTCCGTGCGACCAGACCCCCGAGGACCGATTAATCCTAAAATTTCACCCTGGTAGAGAGAAAAACTTATCTTTTCATAATGGCCTTTTTTAGTAAGATTTTCTACTCTTAGAATTTCTTCCTCTCTCGGATAGGCTCCAGCCTCAACAGGGCGAGAAGAGATTTCTTTACCGGTCATGAGAAAAGAAAGCCGCTTTTTATCCACTTCTTCTCGCTGGAAAGTCCCCACTTTTTTCCCATCCCGGAGAACAGTTATCCGGTCACTGATTTCCAGCACCTCATCCAGCCGATGGCTAATGAACAAAATGGAAATATTCCGAGCTTTAAGCTCTCGAATAAAGGCAAACAATCGGATTACTTCTTTACGAGTGAGAGAAGAAGTGGGCTCATCAAGGATGATAAATCGAGCATCAACAGCAATTGCTCGTGAGATAGCTACCAATTGTTGGTCAGCAACCGAGAGGCGGCTTACTTCAATTTCCGGGTCAATATCTACCCCCAATTTATCCATCACTCGGGTAGCTTCTGCTTTGATTTCTTTCCAGTTTACCAGCTTTTGGGCTTTCTCTAAATAGCGGTGAGAAAATATATTCTCTGCTACTGATAAATTGGGAAACAAGGACAAATCTTGGTGAACCACGTAAATCCCCAAACGAAAGGCATCAAAAGGATTGGCTATCTCTACCTTCTGGCCGCTAATTTCAACCTTTGCTCCCTTTTCTGGCCTGACCACCCCGGTTATAATTTTCACCAGAGTGCTTTTTCCCGAACCATTTTCTCCCACCAGACCATGAA
>DGDO01000048.1:0-11222 GCA_002385475.1 Candidatus Sordicultor fermentans
CTCAAAAGCTTGAATAAGAAAGAGACAAAAATAGTTTAACGACGAGAAAAACTGGAGCTTTTCGCAAAATAGGTAATGGCTGTTAGCTCTGGTCGAAATCTCAGGTCATAAACCAAAGACTCATGTTGGCGTGATTATATAGTGTTCTTGTATGACACGACGATTTATCATGTTAGATTTCATTGTCCTTCTTTCATAACATTTCCTCTGGAGATAATAGTAAGTTCATATTTGTGCAGGTTTATGCTAATTGTTCAAGCATTTTGCATATCTTATGAAAAATATTAATTATTTCATAATAAACTCGAGTAAAATATTTATTTTAAGAAATTTTCCACAGCATCTTGCAAGTTTTAAAAATTGTGCTATGGTGAATGCAGAAAAAGTGTAAGGAGGTATGTATAGTGGTGAAAATTTTTTGGTATGTTTTTTTAAGTATGATTGCCATCTTGTTTTTTACAACCGCAGCGATGGCTATAGACACTCAGGATGATTGGAACATGGCCAGCCAGATTATTCAATCTGTACAGAGGCCAATTATTCCAGAAAAAGACTATGCAATCACTGACTTTGGCGCAATTGGTGATGGTGTAACTGATGTCCGTCCTGCTATTATAAAAGCCATTGATGCTGCAAGTAATGATGGAGGAGGGCGAGTTGTTATACCTGCCGGGGAGTGGTACTGTAAAGGTCCAATCCATTTGAAAAGCAATATTAATTTGCACGTATCCGAAGGTGCGCATCTTTTATTTAGCCCCGATGCCAAAGATTATTTACCCGTAGTTCTTACCAAATATGAGGGGACTAGAGTCTATAATTATTCGCCATTGATTTATGCATATGATGTTCATGATGTAGCGATTACAGGTAAAGGGATAATCGATGGAAATAAAGACAGTGAATTTTTAACATTTACTTCTAAATGTAGTGAGGATGTAAACTTACTACGTCGAATGGGTGCTGAAGGTGTACCCGTTGAGGAACGTATGTTTGGTGAAGGCCATTTTTTAAGAACGTGTATGATTGAGTTTTACGATGCTGAACGTGTTTTGCTAAAAGATTATACGGTGACGAATTCTCCGTTCTGGGTTAATCATCTGAATTATACCAACCATGCTATTGTAAGCGGGATTAGCATAGATAGCCACAATGCCAATAACGACGGAGTTAATATTGAATCTAGTTCTTACGTGATAGTAGAGAGGTCAAAGTTCCGAACAGGGGATGATTCAGTTGTTATTAAATCAGGACGTGACTACTACGGTCGTTTAGTAGGAATACCCAGTGAAAATATTGTTGTGTATCAGAATGACATGGGTGGAGAAGATGGAGTTGCGCTCGGTAGTGAAATGTCGGGAGGCATTCGCAATGTTTTCTTTACTGATAATGTTCTGAGAAATGGTAGTTCTGCTTTTCGATTCAAGTCGAATCTCGACCGTGGAGGTATGGTCGAAAATATTCGGATTCGCAACATGGATATTGATACCTTTGAACGCCTTTTCTGGTTTCAATTGAATTATCCTGGTGAACTAGGCGGATATTATCCAAGCGTTTATAAAAACATTGTATTCGAGAATATTACTGTTAAAAATGTGCAGACTATATTTGAAGCACATGCCCCTGAAGGATTTCCTCTTCAGGATGTAACTATGAAGAACATAATAATTGAAAATGTAGAAGGCGATATACCCTTTATTATGGAAAATGTTAAGAATTTGCATTTTGAGAATGTGAAGATTGGCAATCAATATCTTGATGCTACTATTGATTGGTATTAGGTTGTTTTCTGCTTAAAAAGAGTGCTGGAGATGCCTGTTTCTTCTCCAGCACTCTTTGATCTTAGTGGATTAAAGGTGTCCAAATGTTGTCAAATATTAAAATAGTATACCTGCTACCATTTAAATAACTTGTGCAGTTTATGAAAAATATGTAATAATAAACTTGTATAAAAATATTTTTAAGAAATTTTTCATAATATCTTGCAAATTTTAAAAATTGTGCTATGGTAAGCGTAGAAAATGGAGGCAAAATGGTGAAAGTAACTATAAAAGAATTAGCCCGGATAAGTGGTGTTTCTCCTTCTACCGTTTCCAGAGCACTTAATGATGATCCCGCGATAAGTGAGGAAACAAAGAGAAAAGTTATGCAGGTAGCAAGAGAACTTAATTATACTCCGGTAAGAAGCAGAAAAAAGTCTTCTACCAGGAAGAGGAGCAGAATTATAGCTCTTATGGTCACCGATATATCCAATCCCTTTTTTCCGGAGATTGTCCATGGAGTGGAAGATTTAGCTTTTGATTTTGGCTACAGCGTGAGTTTGTGGAATACCAGAGAAGACATAGAACGGGAAAAGCAGTATGTTGAGACTCTAAAGGTAAGCGAGGTAGATGGTATTATCTTAGGGTCCTCCCGGATTAAGGAAGAGCAGATTAGAGAAATAGCAGAAGGCGATATTCCCTGTGTAATTATAAATAGGATAATTGAGAATGTTCCCAGTATTTTTGCTGACTACGAAAATGGTGCTTATCAAGCAACAAAATATCTTGTGAATTTGGGACATGAAAGAATTGCTCTAATCAATGGTCCAAATAGTGCTCAACCCAGTTTGTGGCGAGAAAAGGGATTCCTGAGAGCTTTAAAAGAATCAGAAATAGAAGTTGATGAGAGCCTTTTGAGCTTTAATTCTCCTGTTGTAGAAGGAGGATACGTAGCCACTCTTAAATTATTAAGTATTGATAACCCTCCTACTGCTATTTTTGCTTATAACGATCTTGTAGCTCTGGGAGCTATGAAGGCAATAAGGGAGAAAAATTTGTTGGTTTCTAAGGACATTTCCGTGATTGGTTATGATGACATTTTCCTTTCCGCATACCTCGATCCGCCGCTAACTACTGTCAGCCAACCCAAATATATGATGGGTAAATTAGCTGCCGATTTACTTTTCCGATTAATAAATGGAGAAAAAGTTAAAAATAGTCAGATAAGTTTGAAACCAGAATTGATAATCAGGTCTTCTTGTGGAGTAAGAGTTTAGGAGAATACTAAAATGACTTCCGAGGAGAGGATTTTAAAAACTTTATCTCACCAAGAACCAGACCACGTTCCTTTTGATCTGGGAGGGACTATAGTAACTGGAATTACGAAAGGTATTTATTCCAGACTGCTGGAGTATCGAGGTTTGACCCGGGAGGTTCGAGTTCTTGACTATGTCCAGCAATTAGCTCAGATAGATGAAGATGTGGCTCGCTGGTTGGAAATAGATACAAAGTGTGGTTTCCCTGGTATATCTCGCAAAAATCCTTTGATTAAAGAAGAAGGGAATTATTTTTATTTTGAAGATGAATGGGGCATTCGATGGGGCATGCCAAAAAGTGGAGGTTTATATTTCGATGTAATTTCTAATCCACTTGCAAAGGCAGAAAATATTGACGATGTTGAGAAATATCCCTGGCCTGATCCAGGAGCCGAAATTTTAAAGGACCTGGAAGAAGAGATAGGTCGCCAGAATCAAGAAAAGATATTAATAATAGAGAGCTTTGGTTCGGGCATTTTCGAAACTGCTTTGCGGTTGCGAGGCTATGAACAGTTTCTAATAGATTTAACTCTTGCTCCTGGTCTGGCTGAAGCTATTTTGGAACAGATTTTAGAAGTTAAATTGCGCTATATCGATCTTCTAAATCAGAATTTTAAAGGAAGAATTCACATTTTGAGAGAGGGAGATGACCTGGCTACTCAACAAAGCCTCCTTATTTCTAAAGAAATGTATCAGCGGTTTATAAAACCTAAACACCGACAACTTTTTGAGTATGCAAAAAAATCGTTGGGTCCTTCTTTTTATATCTTTTTTCACTCTTGTGGAGCAGTTTATGATTTAATACCGGATTTTATTGAAGCAGGGATTGATATATTAAACCCTGTTCAGCTTAGTGCTTCAAAGATGAATCCTGAGAAGTTAAAAAGGGATTTTGGAAAACTGATCACTTTTTGGGGAGGTGGTGTAGACACCCAGGGGACTTTATTGCGGGGGAGTAAAGATGATGTTCGTGAAGAGGTAAAAAGGAATATCGAAACTTTCGCTCCAGGAGGTGGCTACGTATTTGCAGCAGTACATAATATTCAAGATGACATACCGGTAGAAAACTTGGTGACTATGTGGGAAGCCTGGAAGTCTAAATCATGATTTGGGGAGGATTATAAAATGAGAAAAAGAACTGCTCTGGTTAGTTTTATGGTGATATTTAGTTTTGTTCTTTTTTCCTGGGTAGTTTATGCTCAAGAAAAAACTTTGAGAATAGAATCAGATGAGTGGATTATTAATAAATTTCCAGTGCGGGAAGCAGCTGAACGATTTCAAAAAGAACATCCGGACGTTAAAGTCACAGTAGCTCCTAAGGAATATAAAGAATTTGTAAAAAGTTACCTTTTGATGTGGCAAAGCGATGAGACCACAGTGGACCTTGGAATAGGCGGAATGCCGGAACAATTAGCACCTCTCGTGGGTGCAGATTTGTTAGTGGATTTAGCAAGTGTAGTAACGGAGATAGAGGGAATTATGCCTGCTTTTTTGGATACAGCAGTTTTTAAGAAAGGCGAAGAAAGATATTATCCAGTTATACCTTTTATGGGAGAACTGATGACCTTGAATATAAATAAAGCTCTTTATGCTGACGCAGGGTTAATCGATGCAGATGGCCAGCCTGTAGAAGCTGAAGATTGGGACCAATTTGAAAGCCAGCTTCAGAAATTGAAAGCAGTTGCTCCTGGGGCTGCTTTGAGCGTTGATTGGGGATGGAATTTCATATTTTACAGTTATGTTGGCGGAATTCAAGCTATGAGGGGCTCTATATATTCTCCGACCAATCCTCAATGGCTAGATTTTGAAAGTGAAGCTGCTCTAAAATGGCTGGAGTTAAACCAGAAGTGGATCAGAGAAGGATTGGCCGCAAGCGGTACTATTACTGATGAGAACTACGGTAGGAATAATTTCAACGCCGGCATTATACCTGCTATCTACACTGCTCACTCTCGGTTTATAGAGGCGGGAGAATATTTAGGGGAAGAGAATACTTCTATGGTTTCTCTTCCAGGAGCCAGGGAAAATGGATCTATTGTTTACACTCATGCAGTTTATATTCCTAAGGTTTCTCCTGCTCAAGACCTTGCGAAACAGTTTATAAAAGAGCAAATGTTTTCTAAGTGGTTTCAACAATGGGGATTTAATCATTATGGAAAATTACCAGTAATAGCTGATTTCTACGATGAGGATTTGACCTGGTATCAGAAAGAAGCAGAATTGATTTTAGAAACAGTAAATCATTCGGTAGCCTTACCGAAATATAAGGGAAATGAAATGCTTTTAGATCTCTTGCAGGAAGAACTTCATCCTCTTCTTTTAGATAAACAAACCCCGGAAGAAACTCTTTCCAATATACGAAATGAGATAGAAGCAAGAAGCATAGATATGACAAGATTAGATTAAGATGGCTAAACGGAAGGGTAGGTTAAAATTTTAACCCACCCTTCCGTTTACTATATAGGAGGGAACTAAAATGATTTCTGGCAGAACTTCTAATCTTAGAGAATCAGGTGTGGCTTATTTATTTCTTGCACCGGCCTTTTTATTTATAGTTGTTTTTATTGCTTACCCTCTGGTTTATTCTTTTTATCTCACTTTTACTGAATATGATTTTGTTTATGATTCTGCTCCCAAGTGGGTGGGTATCAAGCAATATGTCTCTATCTGGAGGGATAAGAATTTTATATCTTCTTTAAAGAACACTTTAGTTTTTGCCGTTTTCTATTATGCCATAGTTATGTTTTTTTCTCTAATTATCGCCTTTATTATTGACGAACTTGGTAAAGGACAAACTTTTTACCAGCTTGCGGTTTATCTTCCTATTATAGTTCCTCTTTCTTTAGCGGGGGTGATGTTTGTATGGATTCTGGACCCTACTTTTGGTGTTTTCAATCACATTCTTCGGAGCCTGGGATTTGAGGCTCTGGGTAATAAAAACTGGCTTGCAGATTATTCTACAGCTCTTCCGGCTATCGTGGTAATTACTCTCTGGAAGTATATAGGTTTTAATGTAATTATTTTTTTAGCTGGCATTCAGAGTGTGGGAAGGAGCGTTATTGAAGCTGCAAGAGTAGATGGAGTAAGTTTCTTTCAAGAAAAGTTTTTAGTAATTCTTCCCAACATTAAAATCCATCTTTCTATGGCAAGTCTTTATTCCATTGTTCAGGCAATAAAGGTTTTTGAAGTGCCTTATGTAACGACTCGTGGAGGACCAGGAACTGCTACTCTTACTCTTTATCTTTACAGCTGGAGAACCGCTTTCGGGTATTTTAAAATGGGAAAAGCAGCTACTATTGCTTACATTACTGCGGCTTTAATTATATTTTTCTCTTTTTTAAGCAATAAATTTTTGGAGGAAAAGGGAGAATGATAAGAAAAAAAAGTACCTTGCTAATTTTGTATTTAATAGCTACTCTGGTTGCGTTAATTTTTCTTGCTCCTTTTGTCTGGATTATATTTACCTCTCTTAAACCAAGTAAAGAGGTTTTTTCTTATCCTATTACTTTGTTTCCTCGTTCGATTACTCTGGAACATTATGAATACGTAATATTTAAAATGAGCGATTTCAGGCGTTACTTCTGGAATAGCACGATAATAACCGGGGTATCTTTAGCCATAATAGCCATTTCGAGTTCTTTGGGAGGGTATGCTTTAGGGAGAAAAAATTTCTGGGGCAAAAACTGGTTTATTGCTTTTATTTTGTTAGTATTAGCTATACCTTATTCTGTTTATCTTATACCTATTTTTATTATGGAAACCCGACTGGGAATAAAGAACTCTTACCTGGCTTTAATCCTTCCTTATGTGGCTCTTAATTTGCCATGGGGGCTTTTTATTATGATGGGCACATTCCGAGGAGTTCCTTCCGAAATTGAAGATGCTGCTCGCATTGACGGGTGTTCTGAATACCAGTTGTGGTCAAAGATTATGCTCCCCCTAGCCAAACCTGGTTTGGCAACTACGATTATTATAACTTTTATTTTTATATGGCAGGAATTCATTTATGCTGTTACTCTTCAAACTGACGCCAGGTGGAAAACTCTCCCGGTAGGGATAGTTCATATTCGCGATGAATTGCAATCTCTGGCCTATGATAACCTTAGTGTAGCTATAATTTTATCTCTGTTGCCGCTTTTTATAGTTTTTGTGGCTTTAAAAGACTTTTTCATAAAGGGTATTGTGGAAGGAGGTCTCAAAGGTTGAAAGATTATTCTTCCCGAGAGCTAATTTTAAAAGTTTTTTCCGGTGAAAGAACTGATAGAGTGGCCAATTTTGACCTTCTGAGAAATAGAAAAGCGGTAGAGTTTTTTTCAGGAGAAAGGTTGACGGAAAACGAGCAGGATGACCTCAGAATAGTTACCTCTGCTTGCCAGAAAGTCCTTGACATGACAAGAACCATTCGAATTCCTTTATCAACTCCGATTAAAAAAGAAGAAAATGGATTTGTCAGGCTTTATCAAGACTGGACTAGCTGGATTGTTGACCGCCCCTTTGAGGATTACTCCTCTTTTCGAGAATGGGTGAAATTGGATGTTGAACGATTAGAATGCTGGAAGCCCACTGAAGAATATTTGGAAAGTTTGCGTAAGGATTTTGAACGCAAGCAGGAACTTCTTGGTGATACTGTGCTTATGTGGAATGGAGGAGAGGGATGGTTTTGCGAACCATACAATGAAGCCGGGATCGAGAATTTTTCTTATCTTTGGTATGATGACCATTCTCTTTTCTCTGATTGGATAGATTTGCGATTTTATCAAAAAAGAACCATAGTGGAACTTTTAGCTGATGAGCAGAAATTTCCGATAGCATTTATAGGGGAAGATATTGCTCATAAAACTGGTACTATTTTTTCACCAGCTATGCTGGAAGATGAGTTTTTTCCTCGATTAAAGGTTATGGTTGGCCTATTTCATGAGAAAGGTATAAAAATTGTTTTTCACTCAGATGGTAACTTAATGCAAGTTTTAGATCAAATTATTGCTACTGAAGTGGATGGTTTACATCCCATAGAGCCGACGGCGGAGATGAACCTTGCTCATGTTAGAGAACTTTGCCCGGATCGGGTGGTTCTTATTGGAAATCTGGATTGTAGCCAGCTTTTACCTTTTGGCTCAAAAAAAGAGATAGAAGAGGAAGTTAAAAAAATTATGAATTTAGCTAAATCTACCGGTAACATCATATTTTCTTCCAGTAGCGAGCTACATGATGAAATTCCCCTTGAAAACATTGTCTGGATGTTTGAGTGTTTTGAGAAATATCGGAGGTATTAGGAAATGGAGCACAGAGAGAGGGTCTTAAAATCATTAAATCACATTGAACCCGATCGTCCACCCTTTGACTTTGAAGCAAGAAGTGAGGTGGTTGACAGTCTTCTTGATTTCCTGCACTTGTCAAACGAGGAGGACCTGCTTCTTTATTTAGATATTGATTTTCGCCGAGGTGGAATGGGCCCGGGTGAAGAGTTCCTTAAAAAAGGAGCATTTTTCCATCCTCGCCGGAAATGGGTAATTGAGGTTAATCCTGGAATATTCGAAGACGAATTTGGAATTAAATATCGAACGGATGAAAAAGGAAAATATTTTGGCTTTGTTGGCTATCCTTTAGAGAAAGATGAAGATCTGGAGACGTATCAATTTCCTGACCCCGGGGAGACTATTCGCTATGAGTCTTTGCAAAAATTAGTTGAAATTTATAAAGAGGATTTTTTTATTCAAGGAGAGGCTACTCTTACTTTTTTTGAACAAGCTTGGCAGATGAGTGGATATGAGCATTTTATTTATAACTTATATCAGAATCCCGGTTGGGTGGAAAAACTGCTGGATAAGCTTCTGGAATTCCGCTTTGCCCAGTGTGAGAAATATGTTGAATTGGGAGTAGATATTGTTTGGCTGGGTGACGATTTTGGAATGCAAGACAGGATGATGATTAATCCTGAATTATGGAGAAAGTTTTTTAAACCTCGCATGAAGTTGCTTATTGATGGTTATAAAAAACTAAACCCTCAGGTATTTACTCAATATCATAGTGACGGATATATTGAACCCATTATCAATGATTTGATTGAAATTGGAGTGGATATCCTAAACCCGGTACAACCTGAGTGCATGGATCTAAGAAAAATTAAGGAATTATACGGAAGGGCACTTACTCTTCATGGTACGATTTCGGTTCAGAGTCTCCTCCCTTTTTCCTCTTTGGAGGAATTAGAAAATCAGGTTAAAGAAATAATAGAAATTTGTGCTCCGGGAGGTGGCTATATTTTAGCTCCTACTCATGCTATTCAAACAGATACTCCTTTAGAAAATATTTTAGCTGTTTATGAAACAGGAAGAAAGTCGATACAGGTTAATCAATAGATCGGAGGTATCAAAAATGCTCTTTTTCCCTTATCAAAAATATCCGGATAACTGGCTTTATCAAGTGGTTGATTCATCTAATAGTCCTCTTCAGATGGAGAGTTTCTCTCTGCTTAAGCTTTCTCCTCATACTTCTTATCAAGGAGAGCTCAAAGGAGAAGAGGCGGTATTTGTTCTTTTACAGGGCAAGGTGAAAATGGAAGTAGAAGGGAAAACTTTAGGAGAAATTGCGCAGAGAAAGTCTATCTTTGAGGATAAGGCTTCTGCTTTTTACCTTCCCCCTGGAGTTTGTTACCAGATTGAGGCAGAGGAAGATAGCGAGCTTATCCTGGTTAGAGCTAAAGCGGAAAAAGGAGGCTCTCCCGCTTTTTTCCCTCCCGAAATAGTGAAAGTGAAGACTACAGGTAAAGGCACCTTTGAGCGAGAGGTGCACACTATAGTGGGAGAAGATTTTCCAGCGGAGAAATTAATAGTGGGAGAGACTTTTAATAAACCGGGATTGTGGTCGAGTTATCCTCCCCATCGCCATGAAAAAAATCGCCCTCCTGAAGAGTATTTTTTGGAAGAAATCTATCACTATCGGGTAGAGCCAGAGAAAGGGTTTGGGATTCAGGTTCTCTATACTGAAGATAAAGAGTTAGAGAAAGCCTATTTGGTAGAAAACGGTGACACTTTTGTTATCCCCCGGGGCTATCATCCGGTGGTAGCGGCTCCAGGGTACAGGCTTTATTACTTTTGGTCTTTGGCTGGAGAGGTGAGGATATTGAACCCTTATGATGATCCGCATCACTCTTGGACAAAGAACCTTTAAGCAAATTATGTTTTCGAAATTATGGGAAGAAAAAATGACAGTTTTTCTAAAACAAGGGAAATAGTTAAGAAAATAGGGGAAAGGATAATCTTTCCTTTGCGAGTTTATTCTTCTAGTGATTATCAGGAGCTGGGAATGACAATTTATCCGGTAAAGGGAGAAAAAAGAGATATTAAGGAGTCTCCTTTCTCTGGATGGAAGCGGAGTAGCCAGCTGCCAGCTGTTTTCTGAACTAGAAAAAGAATTATAAGCTGCTCGCAATATTTCTGGCTTAGAGATTGGCCCGAGAACGGCTTTTTACTTTATTTGAAATAGTTTACGAATTACTGGTAGAGGAGGCACAAGATTGGTGAAAATATCTTTTATGGGGGCAGGAAGTATAAGATATACGCTTAAGCTGGTTGGAGATTTAGCGAAAACTAAAGAACTTTCGGGAAGTTTGGTTTCATTAATGGATGTGGATGAAGAAAGATTAGAAGCAGTGTATGACCTGGCAAAAAGATATATAGACGAGGTGGGAGGAAACTTAAAATTAGAAAAAACAACGGATAGAGAAAAGTCGCTACAAGGGGCAGATTTTGTGATCAATACAGCATTGTACCGAGCGCCAGGCCATGAAGATGGTTATGTTAGCTATGAGATTATGAGAGACTTAGCGGAGAGATACGGATATTACAGAGGAATAGATAGTCAAGAGTTTAACATGGTGTCAGATTATTATACATTCACCAATTATAATCATTTAAAACTTTCCCTGGATATAGCAAAATCTATAGAAGAAATCTGTCCCGATGCTTACTTCATACAAACAGCTAACCCGGTTTTTGAAATAACCGAGTTGGTTTTAAGGCATACCAATGTTAAGGTGGTTGGTTTTTGTCATGGGTTCTCAGGATTGTTTGAAGTTTTTCATACTCTCGGGCTGAATCCAGAAGAAGTGGACTGGCAAGTCGCCGGGGTGAACCATGGAATATGGTTA
>DGDO01000048.1:11446-11595 GCA_002385475.1 Candidatus Sordicultor fermentans
GCCAGAAAACCCCTGGGACGTTCATTTAAGTCCTGCGGTAATAGATATGTACAGGTTTTACGGTCTTTTGCCGGTTGGAGATACCTGTCGCAATGGAACCTGGAAATACAACTATAACCTCGATGCTAAAAAGAAGTGGTATGGGAAGT
>DGDO01000090.1 GCA_002385475.1 Candidatus Sordicultor fermentans
GTTTTGAACCTATTTTTAATTTTAAGGGGATTGAAACAAAGAAGGGAAAAGGCGCAGTCTTATTCTGCTTCTTTAAACTTAAATTTCGAAAAAATTAAGAAAATCGCGATTTTTGTGGTCTTTGCTTGGTTGTATATTCTTCTTTTACCTCTCTTGGGATTTGTTTATGCATCAGGAATTTTTTTCTGGGTGATTTTTATTCTTGCCGGAGTAAATCAATGGGGTAAAGCTTTAATCCTTTCTTTTGGGTCGAGTATCATAATGTACTTCGTTTTTTATCGAATTTTTATGGTCGCTTTACCTCGACCTGCTTTACCAATTCCCTATCCTTTTTGAGATAGGTATTTCTGGAGGTAGAAAATGGATGTCATTCAGATAAGCCTTGTGGAAGGATTGAGACAAATTCTTGACTTTCAGACTCTCCTGTACATTTTTGGAGGAGTGGTTTTCGGCTTTATAGTTGGTGCTTTGCCCGGGCTTTCAGCTTCAACTGGTATTGTTCTTGTTCTGCCTCTTGTTTATCATATTCCGGCTGCAGAAGCAATAATGATTATGCTCGGAATATATGGAGGAACTATGTTCGCTGGTTCCATACCTGCAATTTTGATTCGTACGCCCGGAACTCCTTCCGCTGCCGCTACTGTCCTTGATGGTTATCCCATGGCCCAGAGAGGAGAAGCAGGTCTTGCTCTTTCAACTTCAGCTATTGCTTCTTTTGTAGGGAGCCTGCTCAGTGCAATAGCTCTTTTCTTGATTGCTCCGCAGATTGCCAGGGTAGCGCTCAAGTTTGGCCCACCAGAATTTTTTTCCCTGGTGGTTTTCGGTCTTACTGTTATTGCTAGTGTAACCGGAAAAGATGTCATTAAAGGTTTAATCTCTGCTCTACTGGGACTTTTTCTGGGTACTATGGGAATGGATCCCATATCAGGTTATTCCCGGTTTACTTTTGGTTCTTATGCTCTCGAAGGAGGTTTACCACTTTTGCCCGTAATGATCGGCCTTTTTGCAGTTTCTCAAGTGTTGAGAGACATAGAGGAGGCAGGAATAACTTACCAGGTGATTAATAAAATAGGGCGAATTTGGCCTTCCCGGGAAGAGCTGAAAAGAATTTTAGGGGCTTCTCTCTTTGGATCAACGCTGGGTATATTAATTGGTGCAATTCCCGGTATTGGTGGCTCAATAGCCACTTTTTTAGCATATGGTCAGTATCGCAAGTTCTCTAAAAGAGGAGAAGAGTTTGGTAGCGGAGTGTTAGAAGGAGTTGCTGTTCCAGAATCGGCTAACAATGCCACAACTGGAGGAGCGCTTATTCCCCTTTTAACTCTGGGTATTCCTGGAGATATTGTTACCGCGGTAATGCTGGGAATCTTAATTCTTTTTGGAGTAAATCCTGGACCCATGCTCTTCCGGGAACAACCTGAAGTAGTGAACCGGCTTTTTGCATCCATGTTCGTGATTGCTTTTTTTATTTTAGTGTTGGGGTTGTTTGGAGCGCGATTTTCTCCAAAAATACTCGCCATTCCCAAAAAAATTCTTTCTCCTTTAGTACTTTTGTTATGTGTAGTTGGGGCTTATGCAGATAGTTCAAGTGCTTTTGGAATTACAGTTGCTCTGGTATTTGGAGTGATAGGTTATTTTATGGAGAAGTTTGATTTTCCAGTGGCTCCATTGCTTATCAGTATGATTCTTGGTCCTATTGCTGAGGGAGAATTAGGTCGGAGTCTTCTGATTTCAAGGGGTGACTGGTCAATACTCTTTGTTCGTCCTATTTCGCTTTGTTTTTTAATTCTGGCAGGATTATCGCTGTTCTTTGCCTTTCGAAAAAAAGATTAGAAAGAGGTGGAGACTATGTTGGAGAAAAATAATGTGGATTCTTCCGTAAAGCAGGAGATTCAAGAAAAGTTAGTCCGTCTTCGCAAACTTATAGAAGGAAAAAATTTGAAGGCCTTACTTTTAAAAAGGCATGTAAATTTCAGCTGGTTGACTGCCGGTGGGACTAATGTCCTCTGTATGGCTCAAGATACTGGGGTGAGTAGCATCTTGGTTACTGATGACAGAAGCTATGTTATAGCCAGTAATATCGAAGCCCCTCGGATGAAGGAGGAAGAGAAAGTAATTGCAAAAGGGTTTGAACTTGTGGAGTATCCCTGGTATGAAGGAAATGAAATGAAAGTTGTGCGAGAAATTTGTGGGGAAGACAGCATTGGTTGTGATATTGCTTTTCCAGGAACTCAAGATTTATCAGGAGAAATTAATCGCTGTCGCTATCAGCTTCTGGAAACAGAAAAGGAACGTTATCTCTGGTTAGGTAAGGAAGTTTCCTGGGCACTCGAAGAAGTACTGTGTAGTTTGCATCCTGGCGTGCTTGAATCGGAGGTAGCTGCGGAAATTGCTCTCAGACTCTGGAAGAAAAGGATTGAACCTATTGGACTCCAGGTAGCTGCTGACGAACGTGCTTATCAGTTCCGTCACCCGGTAGCCTTTCGAAACCCGGCTAGAAGGTTATTGCTGGCAAGCGTCATGGCTAGATATGGTGGTCTGGTAACCACGGTAACCCGCATGGTTTATTTTGGAACACCTTCGCCAGAATTCTTGAAACAATATCGTGATAATGTACATATCGAATGCGAGATGATCGCTCTCTCAAGACCTGGTAACAAAGCTGTACTCCCTCTTCAGAGAGCAGTAGAGCTTTACCAGGAGCTGGGATATCCTGAGGAGTGGAAACGTCATCATCAGGGAGGAGCGATGGGTTATTTGCCTCGAGATTACCGGGTAGATTTTGAGTGCCAGGAAAACATTCTCGAGAACCAGGCTTTTTGCTGGAATCCATCTATAGCTGGTACTAAATCCGAAGATGGTTTTATTTCTACTTCTCATGGCCCACTATTTATAACTTACCCGGTACGTTTTCCGGTTTTTAACCTAGAAGTGGAAAATCTTCATTTTGAGCGACCAGATCTGCTTTTGCTTTAGGAGGGTGAGCTATGAGCCATAAGCAAATAGGATTTGCAATTGTTGGTTATGGGCTTGCTGCAAAACTCCACGCTCAAGCTCTTACTCAGCTTGACGAGGCAAAACTAATAGCTATAGTGGGTAGGAATACTAAAAAAGCTTCCGAGCTAGCTGAAAATTTTGGAGTAGAAGCTCTTTCCCTTGATGAGGCTTTGAGAAGGGAAGATATTCAGGCTTTTATTGTAGCTACTCCTACGGGTAGTCACCTTGAGGTAGTTAAAGAAATTGCTCCTCGAGGTAAACACCTTTTGGTGGAAAAGCCTCTAGAAAGCAATTTACAACGTACCGATGAATTAATCCGAACCTGTGAGGAAGCAGGGGTTATCCTTGGTGCTGTTTTTCAGCATCGCTATGATGATGCTTCTCTTATGCTTAAAGAGTATAAAGAGAGAGGGCTTCTGGGTAGAACAGTAATGGGAAGTGCTTATGTAAAGTGGTATCGGACGCAGGAATATTACGATACTCGGCCCTGGAGAGGACGTGTAGAGACCTCTGGTGGTGGGGCACTTGCCACTCAGGCTTCACACAGTATAGATCTTTTGCTCTGGTTTTTAGGTGAACCTGAGAAAGCATGTGGTTTTATGAATACTCTGGCTCATACGAGAATAGAAGTCGAAGATGTGGCAGTGGCCTCTATTCAGTTTAAGGATGGAGCTCTAGGTAGCATCGAAGCTAGTACAGCTACGTATCCTGGTTTTCCGGAGAGACTGGAGTTTCATTTTGAGCGAGGGAGTGCCATCATTGAAGGAGGCAAGATAATCTATCTTAATACTCTTTCTGAGGAAATACCAGTTATAGAACGAGGACAAGGTGGCCTATCTGGAGCAAGTGACCCTGCTGGTGTGGATATTCAGCCTTTTGTAAGAATGCTCCAGGACTTTGTTAACGCTCTGAGGGAAGGTAAGAATCCCCCCTTGGATGGTCGAGAAGGAAGAAAAGCAGTGGAATTGATTGAAGCAGCACGAATATCTGCTCTGGAGAGCAGAGTGGTAGAACTTCCTCTCTAAAAGATAAGTCATCCTATTAAATTTAGTAAAGAAATATTTATCAGGCATAAAACAATGTTTATAAATTAAATCTTGAATTTTTTGCCAGGTTTGATAAAATTAGGATGTGATATATCAGGTATTACATGTCACAATCTAATGGTTTCTTTAACAATTGAAAAATTGCTGGTTTGGGCAAAATAGGGATTTTCCATAAATTAAGGGGGTGATTAAAGCATAGATGGTAAACGTTCTTAAGTTCTTATTTTGGAGTTTCTTATTGATTTAACATTAATTTAAAAAAGGGAGGTTTACTAAGATGCTTAAAAAACTAACTGGAATTATCATTGTGTTAGCGATGGTAGTGGGATTCTGGGCTTCAGTTGCTCTGGCTCAGGAACAATATGTTTTGAGGTTTAATCATGTGTTGGCTCCCGGTCACCCTTATCATGAAGGGTTTCAGAAATGGGCTGAGCGGGTATATGAAAGAACCAATGGGGGTTTAAAGATTGAGGTTTTCCATAGTGCTCAATTGGGAGTTGAAGAAGACATCATAGAGCAGATCCGTCAAGGTGTTCCGGTGGGACAAAATACTGATGCTGCTCGCCTCGGTAACTATGTACCTGAAATTGCGGTAATAAATGGTCCTTATTTTGTAGAAAGTATTGAAGAGGTCCAAAAACTTCATGAATCCCCTTCGATTCAGGAATGGATAGACAAGCTGGATAAGGAATATGGTCTTAAAGTGCTGTCCTTCAATTGGGTGCAAGGTTACAGGCACTTTATGACTAAGGATAAGGAAGTTAGAACTCCCGAAGATTTAAAAGGTCTGCGTATCCGGACTGCACCTGCTCCTATCTGGCAGGAATCTGTTCGAGCATTGGGGGCGACCCCTGTTGCTTTGAACTTCGACGAAATGTATACTGCCTTGCAGCAGGGTGCAATAGACGGAGCAGAATTAGTGTATGATAATGTCACCTCAGGTAACCTTTATGAAGTTCTCAACTACATCAGTGAAACTCGTCATTTCTTGCTGGTAAACTTCGAAGTAATAAGCAGCAAATGGTTTTACAGTCTTCCTGAGGAGTATCAAAAAATTTTAGTGGAAGAGTGTGACCGGGCAGGTCTGGAAACTTCTTACTTGATTGAGGAAAATACTGAGAAAACTAAAGAAATAATTCGGGAAAAAGGCGTGACTATAATTGAAGATGTTGATCTGGAAGCGTTCAAAAAAGCTGGAGAAGCAGCCTATGAGGTCTTAGGCATAAGTGAAGCCAAAGAGAAAGTTTACCAGGAAATTGGAAAGTAGTAGGTGAAAGATTGTTATTACCCCCAAGCCAACTTGGCTTGGGGGTAATAAGACATAAACAGATTTGGAAATTAATTGTAAATAGGGTAATAAAAATATTTAATGTGGGGTATTAATGATGACCATCAAAAAAATCTATGACTTGATTTGTAGAGGGGAAGAAATAGTAGCTGGAGCTTTTATGGTTGCGATTATGGTAATAGTCTTTGCTGCAGGGTTTGGGAGAACTATTGGTTATCCCATTCAATGGGGGATGGAAATGTCTACTTTTCTTTTTGCCTGGGTGGTCTTTTTAAGTGCCGATGCTGCCTGGAGAAAAAACAAACACGTGAGTGTGGAGGTTCTTGTCAGCAAGCTTCCAACAAAACTCCAGTACTATATTACCTTATTTAATCACTGTCTTATTTTTGGATTTTTATTGCTTTTGGTTGGGTACGGCATCCCTCTTTGCTATCACACCAGATTTCGGACTTTTCAGGGTATTCCGGGATTTAGCTATATGTGGGCTACTCTTAGTGTGCCGGTGGGTAGTGCCCTTTTGTCAATAACGGCTGTTTTAAAGATAAGAGAACTTGTAAAGCATGGGAAAGTCGTGATTTTTGAAACCGGGAATGATGGAGATATGGATATAGATATATAGCAATATACTATTGTTTCTTACTGATAAGGAGGAAAAAACATGGCGTTGGTATTAATTGTGTTTCTTGTTCTCTTGTTGTTGGGCATGCCGGTAGCTTTCGCCATAGGTATTTCAGGATTTTTGTTTTTTGTTCAGCAGCCGGCATTGCCGCTAACCATGCCGGTTCAGCTTATTCTATCTGGAACCCAGAGTTTTTCTCTGCTGGCAATACCAATGTTTATCTTTGCCGGTAACCTGCTAAACAACACTGGAATAACCAGTCGGCTGGTGCAATTTGCCTCAGTACTTACCGGTCATATGCGGGGTGGTCTAGCTCAAACCAGTGTAGTATTAAGTACTCTGATGGGAGGAGTTACAGGTTCGGCCATCGCTGATGCTTCTATGGAGGCAAGGATATTAGGTCCAGCGATGACTAAACGTGGTTATGATCGGGCATATTCAGCCGTAGTGCATGGTTTTACTTCTCTAATAACTATAGCCATTCCACCGGGGATTGGACTTGTGTTATATGGGAGTATTGGTGAAGTTTCCATAGGGCGACTGTTTGCCGGGGGTATTTTACCCGGACTGTTAATGGCGGCCTTGTTTATGATAGTGGTCTCCATTACTTCGGGTAAAAAAGGTTATCTTCCCGAGCGAGAAAAAAGAGCTTCTGCAAAAGAAATTATACCAGCTTTTATTAGTAGTCTCTGGGCAATATTTTTCCCGATTTTTCTTTTGGTAGCTTTGCGGTTTGGGTTTTTAATTCCTTCAGAAGCGGGTGCTTTTGCCTCAGTATATGCTCTGGCTGTCGGCTTGATAGCCTATCGGGAGCTTACCTGGAAAAAATTTCTTTCTGCTGTTAAATATACCATAATGGATGTGGGTATGATTATGCTTTTGATCGCCTTATCATCTCTGGTTAGTTATGGTATGACCTGGGAGATGATACCCCAGACTCTCTCCCAGCTTTTGCTGGGGATTAGTGAAAATCCTTATGTAATTACTGGTCTAATTGTGCTGATGCTTTTGGTGCTGGGTATGTTTATAGACTCAACAGTTCTGATTTTATTGCTCACTTCAATATTGGTGCCCGTAATGAAACAAATAGGGATGGACCTGGTTCACTTTGGAGTTTTGATGGTGATAACTTGTGCCACAGGACTTTTAACTCCTCCAGTTGGTTTAGTTATGTATTCTGTTTGTTCCGTTATGGGATGTTCTCTGGAGGATTATATAAGGGAATGCTGGCCCTTTTTAATAGCTATGTTTATTTTGATTGCTCTTATGTTATTCTTTCCTCAAATTATTTTATTCATTCCCAACTTAATATTTGGTAAAGCGTAGACGAAGATTTTTCAGGAGGTATGGTTTATGGAAGGAAAGGTAGCAATTGTTACCGGTGGTGCTTCTGGTATCGGCAAAGCTATTGCTGACCGCTTAGCTGATAGGGGATATACGGTTGTAGTATGTGATATTAATGAAGAAAAAGGAAGGGCCCTGGAGAAGGTCAGTAACAAGGTTAAGGGAACTTATGTTTTCAAATATTGTAATGTGGGTGAAGAAGAAGATATTAGAAGAGTAGTAGAAGAAGTTGAAAGAGAATACGGGGGAATTTCAGTGCTGGTTAACAACGCTGGTATCATCAGAAGACGAAAAGGAGAAGAAATCAAAATATCTGACTGGGACGATGTTTTTAAGATTAATACTCGTGGTGCTTTTATTTTCTGCAAATACGTTTCTGAAGTTATGAAAAAACAGAAAAGTGGCCGAATAATAAATATTTCTTCTGTGGCCAGCAAAATGGGTGATATTACCTCAGCTCCTGGATATGGTCCTTCTAAGGCGGCAGTAAACGGCCTTACCAAAACTTTTGCCCGGGAGTTAGCCCCCTATAATATAACGGTAAATGCTGTTGCCCCTCACGCCATTGAAACTGAAATGAGCGCTGAGTGGTCAGAGGAGATGAGGCAGAAAATCATTTCTGAAATCCCCCTCAAAAGGTTAGGTCAACCATCTGAAGTGGCAGCAGTTGTGGAGTTTTTAGTTTCTGACGAGGCTGGTTTTATTACCGGAGAGATAATCGACGTTAATGGCGGCTTTTTAATGGATTAGGGAAATTAAAAGAGGTGATAACAAATAATGAAGGTAAATTTCGATTTGAAAGGGAAAGCAGCTGTTATAACTGGTGGTGGCGGAATTCTTTGCAGTGAAATGGCTCGTGGTTTAGCTTCATGGGGAGTTCAGGTAGCAGTTCTGGATATCAGAGAGGATTCAGCATTGAAAGTAGCGAAAGAGATTGAGCAAAGCGGTGGTGAGGCGATAGCTATTAAAGCTGACGTATTGAATAAAAACTCCCTTTTGGAAGCTCGCTCAAGAGTGTTAGAAGAATACGGCAAGATAGATATTTTAATTAACGGGGCGGGTGGTAACAGAAAAGAAGCCACGACCAGTGAAGAGCAAAGTTTTTTTGACCTTCCAGAAGATGCTCTGCAGTGGGTATTCAATCTGAATTTTCTGGGTTCAGTCCTTGCTTCTCAGGTTTTTGGAGAAGCTATGGTGGAAAATAAAACTGGCTCAATTATCAACATATCTTCCATGGCTGCCTTTAGGCCTTTGACTAAAACAATTGCTTATTCTGCAGCCAAGGCAGCCGTTACTAACTTTACTCAATGGTTGGCGGTTCATCTTGGTCAAAACTATTCTAAGAATCTGCGGGTTAATGCTATCGCTCCTGGTTTTCTTATCACTGAACAAAATAGATATTTATTAATCGATGAGAGAACTGGTGAGGAAACAGAAAGGGGGCGGAGAATTAAAGACCATACCCCTATGGGACGCTATGGAGAGCCACAAGAATTAGTAGGGGCGGTTATCTGGCTTTGCTCAGAAGCAGCCTCTTTTGTGAACGGGGCAGTTATTCCCATAGACGGAGGATTTTCGGCTTATTCAGGAGTTTAAGAGGTTGGAAGAAGGCCCAAAAAGTAGAGAGATTGATAGAAGTGAGATGGGGTTTTGGTCAATGGCTTATTTAGATTTGTGCTAACAGTTTGTTTACCGGTATCAGAAAAAAATACTAAATAGGCTTTGATTACCATTGCCTCATTTTCTTAAGATGCATGAAGTTGAATTTGAGAGGAGGATAAATCGTAAATTGAAACTTGTAAAAGATAGCATCAGCGAGCAGATATACTCTATAATAAAAGAGGAAATACTGCTTGCTAAGCGAAAGCCAGGAGAACAAATTAATCCCCGAAAGCTGGCCGATGAATTTGAAACTAGTGTTATGCCCATAAGGGATGCCTTAAATCAGTTAGCTAATGAAGGGTTAGTGATCCGTAAGCCCCGGGTTGGTTTTTTTGTTCGTTCTTTTACCCCAAAGGAAGCAAAGGACCTTATGGAGGTGCGGAAACTTTACGAGCTTTATTGTTTAGAGAAGTACTTTGATAAAATAGATCGTAAAAAATTGTCAGATTATTTAGATAGATCTTTAGAAAAGATAGACATTTCTTATAAGGACCGAGAATTTGATGAACTGGATGAGAATATCCACGATTTAATTGTTAAAGCTTCAAATAACTCGTGGCTGATAAATGGTTATAATAGCATTAAAAACTATATTGTTGTTCTCAAACACCTAGATACCGGTCAAGTTCAAGCAGCTCAAAGAGAACACATATCTTTAATCAATGCTATTCTGGACGGAGACAAAGAAAAAGCTATGAAGGTTTTAGAAGAGCACATACAAAGAGTGACTGAAGAGTTAATGATGAGCCTGATTTCGCAATGATATCATGAAAGCTATGCTGAGGCCCATAAGGTTTGGACATTGTTCTCCCCAATTTATGACTAAGATAGAAGGCAGGGGGTAAAGGGTGCCTATCTATTCTCTTTTTCTTTGCAGAATTATTTTGTTAACCGGAGAAGAATTGGATAAGAAACACCATTCTTTCTAAGTATGCGCTACTATTCCAAATTTAAATATCTTTATAGAGGCTTATAAAATTTCTTTTCCACTAGAGAAAAAATGATGTTATTATCTAACAACGCTGTGGCAAAAGAAGAAATCAGGTGCAAAGAATAGAAATCACTGGGGTTTTTGGTGACTATAAAGAAAGAATTTTCAAGTAGCCTTCGTAGACGTTGACAGCACCTTTCTTAGGAAATATAATAAATGTGTGGCCCAATCGAATAGTGGTTAGTTCAGCGGGCTCTCAATCCGCAAGCCGGGGTTCAATTCCCCGTTGGGCCACCAAAGGCTTCACAGAGCCTTTTCGCAGCTTCCTCACTCTCTCTAAAAAACTTCTGAGTCCGACGACTATAAATCTACTTCCAGAGAGAGAGGCGGTTGTTTATGAGTAAAGTATAAGTTTTAAATGATTCTATGTTAGTGTAAACTTATCGTAGGAGTTTTAAAGAAGAATATTTTTAAAGAAAGGAGAAAAAAAGAGACCTCACCATCCAGTTTTAGTGGTATATATTTGTAAAACACACAAATCATATGGAGGTGAGGTCTCATGAATATAATATACCATTCCTTAAAAAGATTCCAGAAGGTTATAGAAGCTGTTTGCCATCATCTGGAAGGAAAAATGGATTTCCTGACTTTCCAGGAAACATTAAGAAAAGAATTGAACCAGTTAGGAACAGGTATCCTAATTGATGTCTTAGAAGCTAAAGACCAGTATATATGGGAACATAAAGAAGAGAGAAAAGGCTGGGAAGTAGTAAGAAGAGATGATAATAAAGAGATTCTAACTGTTTTTGGCCAGGTGAGATACAGAAGGACTTATTACCGTAACCATAAAACTAAACAGTACGCTTATTTGGTGGATAACTATACCGGCTATAAGCCCAAACAGCGTATTGATCCATTAGTTAAAGGAGAGGCTTTGGATAAAGCCATTGAACTCTCCTATAGAAAGAGTGGAGAGAAAATCCTTCCTGATAACGAAGAAGTCATAATCAGTCCTGAAGCAGTAAAAGAGATAATCCATGATTTAAAGAAAGAGGAATTCTTTACCAGCTGGGATAATAACCCGGACATAAAGGATAACAAAGAGCATAAGGAGAGAAACCAGGAGAAAAACAAAGAGAAAAAGAGAGATAAGAAAAAGAAATGTCAGTTCCTATTCATAGAGGCTGATGAGGATCATGTTCCAGCTCAGAAAGGAGGAAAGAGAAGATACTTAGCTAAATTAGTCTATATCCATGAGGGAAAAGAAGAAGTAGGAAAAGGGAGAATGAAACTTAAACATCCTCACTACTTTGCTGGCCTATATCCTGACTCCGAAGACCTATGGTTTGAAGTATTAGATTATTTAGACGAACATTATGACTTAGAAGCTACAGAGAAAATATTTATCTCAGGAGATGGAGCTTCCTGGATTAAGAAAGGATTAGAGATTATTCCCGAAAGTGTTTTTGTATTAGACCGTTTCCATTTAGAAAAATATCTGCAGGAAGGTTTAGG
>DGDO01000017.1 GCA_002385475.1 Candidatus Sordicultor fermentans
TGCCAATATCGGGTTGAACTTCGGTTAAAAAGAAAACCCTGGAGAATATGCAGGAAATTTTAGAAGATTTATCCCGGGGGGAAACCCCTTCTATTGTGCCCTTAGAACAGAATGTTTCTCAGATGGCAAAGGAAGTCAAAGCTCATGAAGAGTTGGTTATCCCTCTTATACAACTGAAGAAACATGATGACCTTACTTTTACTCATTCTCTTAATGTAGCTGTTATTTCTTTGTTTATTGCTAAATTTTTAGGATTAAAAGACGAAGAGCTCATCCATCTGGGTTTAGGTGCTCTTTTACATGATTTAGGAAAACTTCTAATTCCCCCAGAAATTTTAAATAAACCTTCTAAGCTCTCAGAAAAAGATTATGAGATTATTCAGAAACATACTATATTTGCAAAAAATATTTTGGATGAGAAGACCCGGTTACCCGAAAGAGTTAAAGAGATACCCTTGCAGCATCATGAAAGAATAGACGGGAGTGGTTATATCCTTCGCTTGACCAAAGAAGAAACCTCTGTTTTGTCCCGCATTACTGCAGTAGCAGATGTCTATGAAGCGCTAACTTCTGACCGACCTTACCGTAAAGCTCTTCCTATCCCCGAGGTTATTGAATATTTAATGGGAAGCGCTGGTCATAAACTTGATGATGAGGTGGTAACCACTTTTATCCGCCATCTTTCTCCCTACCAGGTGGGAGATTTGATAAAATTATCCACTGGAGAAGAGGCGATGGTAAGCAAAATCAACCCTGTTCTTCCCTTTAGACCTGTAATTCGTATTAAAAAACAGGACGAACAGGGAAATGTATACTTCTCAGAAGAAATTGATCTTTCTTATTCTCTAACTTTAACTATAATTGGTGAAATAGATATGAAGAGTCAGATAGATTTGGAGCGGACTATTTTATAATGGATAATTTTATCAAATTTTTAGGAACGGCTGGAGCCCGAGTAGTAGTTTCTAAACAACTACGTGCCTCAGGAGGAGTGTGGATAAAATATCAGGATACCAATATTCACATTGATCCTGGTCCTGGGGCTTTGGTTAGGGCTCTGTCCAGTCGTCCTCCTCTTTCTCCTCCATCTTTAGACGCTCTTCTTCTTTCTCATCGTCATTTAGATCACTCCAATGACCTCAATATTATGGTAGAAGCTATGACCGAGGGTGCCACCAAAAAGAGGGGGGCTGTTTTTCTTCCTGGAGAAGCTTTAGAGGGGGAGCCAGTGTTGTTTAAATATTTGCGAGAAAAATTGGTGAGTCTGGAGATTCTGGAAGAAGGTAAAGAATATCACTGGAAGGACATTTCTTTTTCCACTCCTTTGCGTCACTTGCATTCTGCTGAAACCTATGGTTTTCGTTTTTCTTTTCCTCAGGGGGATGTGTCTTTTATTACTGATACTCTTTTTGAGGAAAAATTAATCGAAGCTTATCAAGATAGCAAAATATTGTTTCTAAATACTGTACGCTTTAAAAAAGATAACCACTCCTCCATACTTCATCTAAGTATTCCTGATGCTCAAGTTATTATTGAGAATATCAAGCCTCGCCTGGCTTTTCTTACTCATTTTGGGTTAACGGTTTTACGAGAGAAACCCTGGAAAATAGCCGAGGAAATGTCTCAAAAAACAGGCATAAAAGTGATAGCTGCCAGTGATGGCATGAAAATAGACTTGGAAGAAGCACTAAAAGATTAAAAACGAGTTAAGGAAAAATAAAAAGAGGAAAGCAAAAGAGAAGCATAAGCTAGAATTAGTGCTCCTACTACAGTATTTAATATTAGTCCTGCTATTCCTAAAAAGCCTAAAAGCCAGAATAGAAGATAGCCTATCAGGAGAAAAAATAGAGCGATAATAAAAAAAGTGAAGCATTCTCCTAAATTCTCGCTAACAAGGTGAAAACTATTCCGAATGGCGGAAAAAGGATTATCTCCTTCGACCACTGTGAGAGGGATAGTAAAGAGCAACAGGAAAGCAAATACAAGTCCTAAGAACATGAACCAGATAGCAAAGAATCCTTCTATGAAACCCATTATGAGGGAAACCATTACAATATCCGGTAAGCGCTTTTGAACTATCCGCCAGGCCCTACGTAAGTCTATCACATCTCGATAGCGGTAATCCCAGGCTATTGCTATTACTAAACTCAGGGCAATAAAACTCAGGAAAACTCCCAGAATTAATAAAATCGCGCTTCCTGCTTCTTGGAAAAAAACAGAAACCCAGGTAAGACTTCCTTGCCAGGTCAGGTAGTTAGAGGTGGCAATCAACAGAGAGGGAATAAGGGTAACGAGAATGATCTGAGGGTAACGAATAATAAGGTTCCAATTCTTCTTTAGTTCTCGCCAAAAATCAAATGTTTCCATTTCTTTCTATACTCCTTTCTAAAAACATGTTATGATTATACTATCCTTAATCGCTAAAATAAACCAGGGGATAAAAAGATCTGTTTGGAAGACATATTTCATTTTAGTAAATTAAAAAATCAGAAGCATCAGGGTTTTCGTCCACTGGAATAGTTTTCCTGTTGCAGTTTCAATATGCTTTATTTTGGTCTTGGTTTTTGGAAAAAAGTTGTTCCACTACCCGCAGCATTGCTAATTTTAATCAGAAATTTAAAGATTTGGTGTATAAAAAGGTTGGTTTTGAATTTTTACAATATTAGACTTTTGTTTAATAAAATTGGAATAGATAGTAAAGTACATCATAATTTTTTTTATGAACTTCTTCTTTAAATTAAAAGAAAAGGGAGGGCAGAAAAATTTTGGAATCGAAGATTATTCCCTTATTTATTCCTCTTTTTGTTGTTTACCTGGTAAATAGTGGAGGAATTGTCTTATCTTTGGAGCCCTTAGACCAGGCTCAGTGGTTGTTAGAAAAAGGAGAGGCTGATAAAGTTCTTGCTCTTCTCGAACCTCTTCTAGATTCTTTTTCCGAAGAAGAACTGTCTCAGGCGGTAGAAATAATTTATCAGATATACTCAGAAAAAGGAGAAAGTGATAAGGCTATCCAGACATTGGAGAAGTACATCGATAGATTTCCTAATACCCCATCTTCTTATCTCTATCGCTACTGGATAGCCAAAATAGAAGAGGAGAGAGAAAATTTTGATAAGGCGCTGGAGTTATTTTACCAAATTATAGATTCTTATCCCCCGGATGTGGAAGACCCTTATGGGCTAAAGAATTTAGTCAGGGAAGATATAGCCTACAATCTTCAATATCATAGCAAGAACTATCTTGAAGCTATTAAAGTTTACCAGGAAATTCTGGATTCTAACTCCGATGGCGAAGAAAAAGCAAGGATTATGATGGAAATTGCTTCTTGCTATGAAAAGTTAGGAAAGATAGAAGAGGCTATTTCTTATTACCAAAAAGTGGTTCGGGAGGCACCTGATTTTTCCTATGGTCGGTGGGCAGAGTTGCGCATAGTTTATCTTCAATCTGAGCCCACGTGGGTAGAAAAAAGCAAAGAAGCTCTGGCTCAAAAACTTGAAGAGGCTTTCCGGAGTAAAGATATTAAAA
>DGDO01000004.1:0-1662 GCA_002385475.1 Candidatus Sordicultor fermentans
TTTACAGGAGGAAGCTAATGGAGTGGCTAAAAGATTTATTGGTTTTAATATTACCCACTGTTTTAACTGCCGTATTTAGCTGGTTAGGTATAGATAAGATTAAGTTTCAGAGATATCAGAGATTGATTGAAATAGCAGAGGAAGCTGTCTTATATGCCGATGATTACTATCCGGAGAGCTCCGGAGTGGATAAGCTCAAGGAAGCCATAGAATATTTTAAAGCAGCAGCACAGAAAGCGGGTTTGTGGGTGAGTGATAAAGAAGCAGAGGAGAAAGTAAGAATAGCATACCAGGCACTGCAGAGGCAAGCGCTGAACAACTTAGCGAGGCAGTTAGCGGGGGAGTAATAAGGCGAGAGGTGGGAGAGCACCTCTCGCCAGAATACGAAAGAGAAAAAGACAAAAGATATAAAATATGTAACTACCCAGAGGGGCATATTTTTGTTGAAATCCTATTGACAGTTCCTTAAAAGTCATGAATACTATATACATTATGAAAACTAATCTGGAAAGTAAAATCTCAGCTCTACCATTAGAATCTAAAAAAGTGCTGATAGAGCGCCCTCCTTTATTGGGACTCATTATTGACAGGCAGCACCAGGAAATAGCTGAACTTCAACGAGAAGTGAAGCGCCGCCGAGAGCCACTCCCCTCGGATAGTTACAAACAAAAAAGGAAGGTAGAAATTGCAAGGTTATTCCTTAGTTAATTTATCTCCGGAAAGCATCAAAAAAATAGAAAGTTTCTCTTCCTCCCTCCCCCGGATACACAGTGAAGAGGAGGCTCTTATACTGGCAGAAAAAGAAAACATCATAGTAGAATTTTATGACCTGCGGGGGTTTAAAGGAGTTCTGGCTCAACGCCGGGGACAGACTTTCCTGGGAGTGAATAAAAGATTGCCAGAAACTGAAGAGATTAAAACTATCCTTCATGAGCTGGCCCATTACTTCTTTCACTGGAATAATCGGTTCCGTCCCATATTTCTCTGTCAAGAATATACAATAAACCGGGAAGAAAAAGAAGCTGATTTCTTTGCCTGGTGCCTTATAGGGGAAGAGTGGCGAGAAAACCTCTCCTGGAAATTTTTGAGTTAAAAAAAAGACCCCCTGACTATAGGGGGAAACCGATCCCGGCAATAAGGGGGGAGAAAAAGATTCCCCCTTATAACCCCCTAGAAAAACTAAAACATAAAGACAGAAGATAAAAGATTAAAAAGCAAAAACACCGAGGGAAAAGCAAACAGCCTACGACGTAAACAAAAAATGAAAGACAGAAGAATAAAAACCTACTGGTGGGAAAAACATCCACCAGTATAAGAGGGAATTACTTCCCCCTTATCGACTCCTTTCTTTTCCATCATTCCTGAACTCTTTTCCCCTCTCCCTCGATTCTTTTTTTCTTTCCCTCTCCCTTCCGGGGAGAGGGTCAGGGTGAGGGTGGACAATAAGGGGGAGAAAAAGATTCCCCCCTTATGACCCCCTAAAAACAGAAAAAACAAAAGATAAAGACAAAAGGAGAAAAACTTACTGAGGAAGAAAGAGCGTCTTCCTCAGTATAAGGGGGCAAAGCCCCCTTATAAACCCCAAAAAATCTCCTTGCTGAAAAAATCCCCTCCCTTTCCCACCCTGCCAAATCATTGATTTGGCAGGGAACCCGGGCACTC
>DGDO01000004.1:1820-3684 GCA_002385475.1 Candidatus Sordicultor fermentans
ATTTGGCAGGGAACCCGGGCACTCTCTCCGGGGGTGGGAGAAGGAAATACGAGGAGCGGTTAATCTCCAGCTTCCTTCACAATGATAGTTAAATGACAGGTTTTGCAGAGCACCATAATCTATCGTAGATGAGCATGCTATAATATAAAAAGAACATAGATAGATGGGAAGCAAAGGGACAAGAGGGTAAAAAGAAAAGTTTTTGACTCAGACGTGGTAAAGTTGAGGCAAGAGACATTCTCTTGCTGAAAGGGGGTGCTAACCATATCTCTTATATCTCCAAAACTTGGAGAATTGTTAATAAAAACAACCAAAGTTAGTGACATCGACCATGCCCTGGAGAAGGTATTTAAAGAGTATATTGATTTGAAGTTGAAAGACCTCGATATGAAGATAAAAGAATTTGAGAATAAATGGAAGATGGACTTTAATGAATTTAAAACCAGATTGGAAAAAGGAACCCTACCCCAGGATTCTTATTCCTTTGAAGTAGAACAGGACTTCTGGGAATGGGAAGAGGCTGAAAGTTTAAAGGCTCACTATGAATCATTAAAAGAAGAATGGACATAAGCCAATTTCTCTCTCTCCTTTTGCATGAACTATCAAATCTTGAATTTGTGGAAAAAGTTGACTTCCATACCGAAGTTTTTATCCTCAAAGGTAGAGTCTTTCTCCAGAAGAAGAGGTTTTTACAGGTCTATTTTAATGAACTCACTGGAACAGTAGCTTTTGCCCTGATTGAGCAAGGAAAGAGAGTTTGGGGTGTTGATTATGATAAGGGGAGAGGATGGCATTTACACTCTGTTGACCATCCTGAAGCTCACGAAAATATAAACCCTCCAACTATAGAAGAGGGGTAGCTTTTTTATCTAGAGCATGGGGTCTTCTGGATTGAAAAATTTACCTCTCTTCTAACCATATTAGCTCAAGGACACCAGCATCAACAACCACGCCGAGGTGATGTTTCCTCAGCGCTGGAGAAGAAAAAAGTTTTCCCCCTTGCAAACAACTATGAGGGGGGAAAAGACCCCCTCATAACCCCCCCCGGAGAAACATAAAGATAAAAGCAAAAAATGCAAAAGACAAAGAACTAACCGAGGAAGAAAAAGCGTCTTCCTCGGTAAAAGCCTTTGGATTCCCGCCTAAATTTCGGGAATGACGAATGATGTGGATGCCTGATAAAAAATTTCAGGCATGACGGATGAGGTGGATGCCCGATTGAAGATTTCGAGAACAAAGAGAAGAAAGATTACCGCGGGAAGGAATATACGGCCATCGCAATTACCCCTGGCAATTGTCTATAATAATACCCTGGCACAAAAGATAGTAGAGCACAAAGAAGGAGAAAATTACCATGAATTCTATAGTTAACTATATCTGGCCAGAGCTCCAGAAACCCTCAAAGAGTTAAAATGAACCCTTTATCGTTTAAATGGGCTTTCCTGCCAGCACTTCTTTAACATCCTCATAATTCTTTTTTAGCAAATCAGGAACATCCAAACCATAAGGACATTTTTCAGAACATTGACCACATTCTGTACAATCCTCAATTTTTTTCATCATCTGCTGACCATCTTCAGATAAAATTATATCAGAAGGCGCCCGCCTGAGAAGCAACGATGCCCGGGCACACATGTTAATAGAGATTCCTTGGGGACAAGGCATACAGTATCCGCAACCCCGGCAGAAATTACCCTGTAATTCCTGGCGATCTACCTCAATTCTATCCATCATTTCATCGCTCAGAGCCGGAGGGATGGGAATATAAGAGAGAAATTCGTCGAGCTCCCTCTCCCGCTGAATACCCCAGATAGGTATAACATGGCCAAAGCGGGACAACCATGCACAGGCAGCTGCAGAATCA
>DGDO01000004.1:4034-23346 GCA_002385475.1 Candidatus Sordicultor fermentans
TCTTTATCGGTGCTCAGGTAGCTGAGTGGAAACTGGAGGGTGTCATATAATCCTGAGTTAATTGCCTCCCACGCAACGTCAAGGCGGTGGTTGGTCATACCAATAAAGCGGATTTTCCCCTGCTGTTTTGCCTCCAACATCGCATCATACAGCCCCCCATCATCACCGGGCCGGGGAGAGATAGGAGGATTGTGAAACTGGAAAATGTCTATGTGATCCCTCCTCAGCATACGCAGGCTGGTGTGTAAATCATCCCAGAACCGGGGAACATCAACAGCTGGAATTTTGGTAGCAATCACAATTTTATCCCACATACCAGAGAACGCTTCACCCAGCTTCTCCTCACTATCTGAATAACTACGTGCAGTATCGTAAAAATTCATACCGCCATCATGTGCTTTGCGCAGAAGATATACTGCATCCTGCTTAGATACTCTCTGGATAGGAAGCGCCCCAAAACCATTCTGCTCCACATATAATCCAGTCTTTCCCAGTGATATTTGCGCCATTTTTATTACTCCTTTCTAATCAGCAATTTATGCCCACCAATAGCTGACAATGTACGAAAAAGCTGGTAGAGGTTATATCTTAGAAATATTTTTAATGATTTCATCAAACTCTTTCATAACCCCGGGGATGTCAATCTCCGATGAATGAGGATTTTTACAACTCTTTTAGATATCCTATCACTTAGAGCTAACTCAATGTCAAGAGCTTTTAAAATTTTATCCTTGACATGGAGTTAACTCTAAACTGTAGAATAACTACAGACTGCCAAAACAAGTTAATTTCAGGAGGCGTTTACCATGAAAAAACGTAAACTGGGAAACAGTGGTCTTGAAGTCTCAGCGATTGGCTTTGGATGTATGGGTATGAGTCAGAGCTATCCACCGTTTCCTGAAAAAGGGGAAGCGATTTCTCTACTCCGCTCTGCCGTTGAGTTGGGGGTGACTTTTTTCGATACCGCCGAGGTGTATGGTCCTTACACTAACGAAGAGCTGGTTGTGAAGCTCTGGAGCCTTACCGAGACAAAGTGGTAATTGCTACTAAATTTGGCTACCACATTCAAAACGGGAAATCGGCCGGATTGGATAGCCGTCCGGAGACCATAAGAAAGGCAGTAGAAGGGTCTTTGAAACGTTTGAGAACTGACCATATCGATTTATTGTATCAACATCGTGTAGACCCGAACGTGCCCATTGAAGAAGTAGCTGAAACAGTGGGACAATTGATGAAAGAAGGTAAGGTTCTGTACTGGGGGCTTTCTGAAGCCGGCGCCCAGACCGTTCGCCGCGCTAATGCAGTTCTACCACTTGCTGCCGTTCAAAGTGAGTATTCTATGTGGTACAGAAAGCCAGAAGAAGGATTATTTCCCGCTCTTGAGGAGCTGGGAGTTGGTTTCGTTGCTTTCAGTCCACTGGGTAAGGGCTTCTTAACCGGCCGGTTCAATAAAGATACCAGATTTGACAGTACCGATTTTCGCAGTTCAATTCCTCGTTTTAAACCGGAAAATCTCGAGGTAAACCAGGATTTGCTCGAACTGATAAAGGATATAGCAGCAAAGAAAAATGCTACAACGGCTCAGATTGCTCTCGCATGGGTGCTTGCCCAGAAACCCTGGATTGTTCCTATTCCCGGTACCAAAAAACTGGAACGCCTGAAAGAAAATCTGGGAGCTCAAGATATAGAATTCTCAGCCCAGGAATTAGCCGAAATCAACAAGGCGCTCTCAAAAATTAATATTGCCGGAGAACGTTACCCCGAAGAAGTAGAAAAACTGACCGGAAAATAAATTTAGAAAGGAAGATTTGCATGAGAGGAAATATTCTTATCGCCTATTATTCCCGCTCTGGGAATACCCGAAAACTTGCTCAACTGATTCATCAAAAAGTGGGTGGAACTGTGCATGAAATCCAGCCTGAGGTTCCCTATCCTGCTTCATACAACGCAACTGTGGAACAGGCCAAAAAGGAAATTCAGGCCGGTTTCCGACCCCCACTAAAAACTAAAATTGAGCACATTGAAGCATATGATACGATTTTTTTAGGTTCTCCTAACTGGTGGAGCACAATTGCCCCTCCAGTTGCAACTTTCCTGGAAGAAAATGATTTATCGGGAAAAACCATCATACCATTCTGTACCCATGGTGGAGGGGGGAGAGGACGGATTGAAAGAGATATTGCAAAGCTCTGTCCTCAATCAACAGTGATGCCCGCTCTCGCCATCTATGGAAGCGGAGGCAAGGATGCAGAAGCACAAGTGTCTGCATGGCTGAAAAGTATGGGCTTTACTGAAAAATAACCACAGCTAAAGAGACAGGATATGAGTTGATATTATAAATCTGTTTTTGCTTTTTAATCTTACGGCATAAGCTTTTTCTCATAACCCCACGACGATAGAAAAGGGAGAGAGACAAAAGTAAGCTTATCCTTTCTTCAGGAGAGCCACCGATTCAAAATAAGGAGTTTGAGGAAAAAGGTCTAAAAAGGTAATTTTCTCCAGATGGTATCCCTGTTCTCTAAAAAGCAATAAATCACGAGCAAAAGTACTGATATTGCAGGAGATATAAACCAGGCGCTGAGGAGAAAGAGAGGAAACTCTCCTTACCACTTTCTTATCCAGACCGGCCCGAGGAGGGTCTACTATGACCACGTCCACTCCTACATTGGAAAAAAGAGGAAGAACTTTATCTACCCGGCCAGGGATACAGGTAAAATTATTCCGCCCGTTCAACCAGGCGTTAAACTTGGCATCTTCTACCGCCTGGGGGTTTTCTTCCACTCCCACCACCTGCTGAGCAGAATCAGCTACAAAAAGCCCCACTCCTCCACTTCCACAATAAAGGTCTAAAACCGTCTCTCCCCCGCTTAAGGAGGCATAGTGAGCTGCCTTTTCATAAAGTGTTGAAGAAAGGAAGCTATTTACCTGAAAAAAACTCTCTATAGAAACTTTATAATTGACTGACCCCACCCGTTCAAAAAAATGGTCTTTGCCCCACAGAACCTTTTTATCTTCAAAAATCAAAGCACTAGCTGGTGAGTTATTTATGATGTGCACAAGACCTTCAAGAGAAGGAAAATTCTTTCGCAACTCTTCTATCAAATCTTCCTGGCGAGGGAGATCCACACTGACGGTTGAGAGACCCAGAAGTAGTTCTTGAGAAGAGGAATAACGCACCAGCAAGTTTCTCAACACTCCTTCTTTTTTTCGGGGGTCATATCCTGAAAGAGAGGAGTTTCGCCCATAGTCTCTAAACAGCTTTAGAAGGGTCCGGGTTAAGTCTTTTTTCATCAAGTAACAGACTTTCAGGTCTACCAAATCCCAGTATCGCCCTCGGGGCCTTAAACCCAGAATTAACTCTCCTTCTTTTTCTCCAAAATTAAATTCCATCTTATTTCTGTATTCCCACGGGGAAGGAGAAGGGATAAAACCCTCATAATCTACTTCTTCCCAGGAAATACCTCCTACCTTTTCCAGAGTTTGTCGAGCATTTCTTTCTTTCGCTTTAACCTGCTCTTCATAATCCATAAACTGAAAACGGCAACCTCCACACCCTTCTAAAAAGTGGGGGCATATTGGCTCTACTCGAGAGGGAGAAGGTTCTAAAATATCTATCACCTCTCCCAGAGCATAATTTTTCTTCAATTTAGTAATTCTCACCCGACACACTTCGTCAATTAAAACCCCCGAGACGAATACCACCCGGCCCCCCTCTTTTAAAACCCCCTGCCCTTCAGGAAGAGCAAAATCAACCACTTTCCCTTCTATAATCTGTCCCTTATCCATTAATTAGTGCTCCTCTGTCTCATAACTTCATAAATTCCAATCCCTAAAGCCACTGCCACATTGAGAGAATTTATTACCCCTCTTGATGGTATCCTCAAAACCATATCGCATGAAGAACGCACCACTCTTCTAATTCCTTCATGCTCTCCCCCCACCACGAGACCCAGAGGCATACCCCGGAGGTCTGCATCCCAGATGTCTTTATCTCCATCTGCTTCCAGAGCCACTATCCAGAAACCTGCTTTTTGAAACTCTTTTATCACCTGGGTAAAATTATTAATTTGAGCTATATCTATGCTCTCTATTCCTCCTGCTGATGCTCTCACAACTGGTGAGTCTAAGGGAGCGGAGCGGGCTTTGCTGATTAAAATTCCTCCCACTCCAAAAAAAGCAGCTGTTCTCGCAATTGTTCCCAGATTAGCAGGGTCTTCCACTCGATCTACAAAAACCACTGTCGCTTCCGGAGAGGTTTTATTTTTCTCTAAAATTTCCTGCCAGGTGAGTGATGCCCGAGGTTGAGCCAGTAGTACCACTCCCTGGTGGTTAACGTTTTTCCCCACTAATTCTTCTAAAAAAGTTTTATCTTTTATTTCCCAGGGAATTTTCCTTTTCTGGGACAGCTGTTTAATATCTTCTATTATTTTCCCCTGTGCTCCTTCCATCACAAACAATCTCTTCACTTTCCTTTTCTCTGACTTTAGAGCTTCTCTTACCGGCTGGCGCCCATAAATAAGTTCCTCTTTCATTGTTCCTCCATCTTAAAAAAACGAGGACCCAGGGGAGTATCTTCTACAACATATCCTCTACTTTTTATTTCTTCTCGTAACTGGTCTGCTCTCTCCCAGTCTTTATCTCTTCTTGCTCTTTCTCTCTCTTCTACCAGCTTTTTAATTGCCTCATCACTTATTTCCATTTCTTTTCCCGGAAGAATTCCTAATATTTCTTCTACCATTTTCAGAAAATCTCTAATTTTTTCCAATACCTGTAGATCCCACTTTCCCCGACGAGGAGAAAGATACTGGTTGAAAAAGCGGAGGAATTCTCCCAATACTCCCAGAGCTTGAGGAGTGTTAAAATCGTCAGCCAAAGCCTCTTGAAAGCTCCGGGAGAATTCATCTATTTTATGGTATTCTTCTTTATCTTCCTTCAAAAGAGCAGAATTATCCTTTATTTTTTCCTCTATGAAACCTATATTGCGGAGAAAGTTTTTAATCCGTTCTTCAAATTGACGAGAGGATTGTAAAAGGTTCTCATCCAGATTGATAGGACTGCGATAATGAGCGGAAAAAATTGCTAACCTCAAAACCGAGGGTTCATATTTTTGAGTAAGCTCCCGCACTGTTACAATGTTGCCCAGAGATTTAGACATCTTTTCCTGGTCGATGTTAACATAACCATTGTGAAGGAAAAATCGAGCAAATGGTTTACCAGTAGCTGCCTCACTTTGAGCAATTTCATTTTCATGATGAGGAAATATTAAATCTATTCCCCCGGCATGAATGTCCAGAGTGGGTCCTAAATACTTCATAGACATAGCTGAACACTCAATATGCCATCCCGGTCTTCCCTCCCCCCAAGGACTTTCCCAAGAAGGCTCACCAGGCTTGGCTTTTTTCCACAGTACAAAATCAGCAGGGTTTTTTTTCTCGTATCTAGCCTCCACTCGAGCCCCTTCCACTAACTCATCAAGGTTCTTGCGAGAAAGTTTCCCATAGGAAGGAAAACGAGAAACATCAAAGAGAACGTCGCCTTCTTTCTCATAAGTATAACCTTTCTCTTCTAAAATCTTAATGAGAGCAATTATATCTTCAATATGTTCTGTAGCTCGAGGATGAAAGGTGGCTTTTCGTATCTTCAGGTTTTCCGCATCGTGCCAGTATTCAGCAATGTAGCGTTCGGCTAACTCCTGGGGGCTTTCGCCTAATTCCTCTGCTCTTTTTATGATTTTATCGTCAATATCGGTAAAATTCTGCACCATTATAACTTCCCAGCCCCGGTGTTCTAAAAAACGACGCAGAGAGTCAAAAACCACAAAAACGCGCGCATTCCCAATGTGGATTAAATCATAAACAGTAGGACCACAAACATAGAAGCGAACTTTATCCCCTTCCTGAGGGAAAAAAGTTTCTTTTTTCTGGGTAAGAGTATTAAACAGTTGAGTTTCCATTATCTCCCACTTTTGCTTTAATTTTTTCTAAAACCTTTTCTCTTCCTAAAGCCACAAGCAAGCGGTCTAACTCTGGTCCTTCTTCACTCCCAATTAACGCCCAGCGCAAAACCGGATAAAAAATAGAGGGAGGAAAACCGCTCTCTTTTTGCCAGCGACGCAGATTCTTCTTCACTTCTTCTTCCTCCCAGGGAACAGGAAAATCATTCAGGGAGGAGAGCAGGAATTTTAATACTTGAAGTTTTTCTTCATCTTCTACTTTTTCTTCTTTTACTGAGATATAGTCTCTCAAACGCTCCGCTATTTCCTTCAGAGTAACCGATTCTTCTCTCACTAAATCCAGCAATAGATAAAATCTCTCTTCTCCCAGCTCTTTTTTAAACTCCCTTATCTCTTCTCCTCCCCAGGGGGTGAGTTTTTCTTCCAGTTCTCTAATATCCATTCGGCGAATATAGGTTTTATTCCACCAGTTCAAGTGAGAGAGATCAAAAATAGCCCCTCCCTTACCTATTCGCTCTAAAGAAAAGAGAGTGTAGAGCTCTTCTCCCTCTACTATTTCCCTCCCATCAGGGAAAGAATGTCCTAAAGTAAGAAGATGATTCAAAATAGCTTCAGGTAAAAACCCTTCTTCTCTAAAAAATCGCACACTCACTTCTCCTCTTCTTTTGCTCAACTTAGTTCTTTCCTCGTCCAGAATAATGGGCACATGGGCAAAAAGAGGAGGAGTAAGCTCTAAAGCCTGATAAAGTAAAATTTGATAGGGAGTGTTAGATAAATGTTCTTCTCCTCGTAATACATGTGAAATATCCATCAAAGCATCATCTATAACACAAGCGAAATTATAAGTGGGAACACCATCTGACTTTAAAACGATGAAGTCTCCCAAGGAATTAGTGTGAAAAACCACTTTCCCTCTTACTAAATCCTCCAGTACTATTTCCTTACCTCTCGGAACCCGGAAGCGCCAGGATGGTTTTATTCCCCTCTCTTCTTTTTCCTTTCTTTCCTCGGGAGAAAGAAAAAAACAGCGACCAGAATAACGGGGAGCTTTGCCCATCTTCAGCGCTTTTTTCCTTTCTTCTTCCAGCTCTTCCACAGTACAATAACAGGGATAAATAAGATTCTCAGCCTTCAACTGGGCAATGAAAGATTGATAAATTTCTCCTCTCTCTGACTGCCTGTAAGGAGCATAAGGTCCTCCCCGGTCCGGGCCTTCATCCCATTCTATACCCAACCACCGGAGGTCTTCCAGGATTGCTTCTTCAAATTGTTTTTTTGACCTTTCCCGGTCGGTATCTTCAATACGTAAAACAAAATCCCCTTCTTCTTTACGAGCTAAAGCCCAGTTAAAAGCGGCTGTTCTTGCTCCTCCCAGGTGCAAAAATCCAGTGGGACTGGGAGCAAAACGAGTTCTCACCCTCCCCATTCCAACACCTCAACTTTAACCTTGCTCAGACCATCTTCATGAATGTCCAGAACTTTAGCAGCAGCGAGAGATAAATCCACAACTCGGTCTTCTCTCCAGGGACCACGGTCATTCACTCTCACCACTACTTCTCGCCCATCTTCCAGATTAGTCACCAAAAGAACACTTCCTATGGGGAAAGTGCGATGAGCAGCAGTAAAAGCATAAGGAGTGTAAATCTCCCCGCTGGCGGTGGCCCTCCCACTAAACCCATTACTACACCAGGAAGCTATTCCTTCTGCTATTTCTTTAACCTCTTTTTCTTCTTTTACTCGATAAAATTCTATCTGGACATTGTTCAGCCAGGAGAGAGCCAAGCTCAGAGGGTCAGATTTATTAACCAGAGCATCTTCTCTGAGAACTGTAAAAAGCTTATGCTGACCAGCATAAGCTGTAGCTTTATCTTTTTCCCATACCACATGAAAATTCACTATCTTCTGAGAATTTTTAAACAATTTGGCAAGGGATTGAGCAATCACTTTAGCCCTTTCTTCTAAAGTAGAATATCCTCCCCCGTAGCGGATGCGGAGAATGGTTCGTCCTTCCATATTTATAGAACAATAGTGAGATTGAGACTCAAGAGAAATCAACTCTTCTGCTGCGCTTTCTGTCGCTGGAGCAGTGATCACCAACCCACAAATCACCAGAGCTAAAATTTTGTTAATTCTTTCTTCCGCAAAAGGCTTACAGCAAAACAACCGATTCCTTCCCCCTTTCCCAGACTACCCAAACCTTCATTAGTAGTGGCTTTTATACCTATAGCTTCCTCGCTCACCCCCATGGTCAAAGAGAGAGTTTTTTTCATCTCCCCCACAAAAGGAGCAATGAGAGGTTGCTCAGCAATAAGGGTGGTGTCCACATTTTCTATTTCCCACCCTTTTTCTCGTATTTTCTTACATACTTCCTCTAAAAGCAAAGTACTCCTTACCCCTTGCGTAGAGGGTGAAGTTGGAGGAAACCAATACCCGATATCTTGAAGGCCAGCAGCTCCCAGAAGACTATCCATCAGAGCATGGCAAAGCACATCCCCATCGGAATGACCATGTAATCCCAGCTCGTAGGGTATATGCACCCCAGCCAAAAACAATTTTCTTCCTTCTTTTAAGGGATGAACATCATACCCCAGACCTACTCTCCAGGAGCTCATTTCTTCCGCCACCTCAATAATTCTTCAGCCAAAATAAGGTCTTGAGGAGTAGTAATTTTCAGATTATCTTCTGAGCCTAACACCAGACGCACCGGCTTACCCATTCTCTCGACCAATGCTGAATCATCAGTCCCTTGAAATCCTTCTTCTTTAGCTTTCTCCAGGGCTTCCCAGATCAGGGAAATCCGAAAAGCTTGAGGAGTTTGGGCTCGCCAGATTTTTTGTCGATTTAGTGTCTCATCGATAATTTCTCCATCCAGGCTGAGTTTAATGGTATCCGCACAAGGCAGAGCACAACAAGCAGCTTCAAACTTAACCACTGCTTCCACACATCTCGCTAATATTTTATCATCCACCAAAGGCCTCACTCCATCGTGAATAAGCACAAAATCCGCCCCCCGGTCTTTCAGCTCCCGGACTCCACAATAAACCGAATCCTGGCGGGTCTCCCCACCTGAAACACACTTTTTAATTTTTCGATAACCATACTTCTCCCACACCTCTTTCTTAAACATCTCCTCATGGAGAGAATTAATTACCACTATTATTTCTCCTATCCAGGGAGACCTTTCAAAAACATCCAAAGTATGAGCTAAAACTGGTTTTCCCAGAAGAGGTAAGTATTGCTTGGGAACCACCGAGTTTACTCTCTCTCCTTTGCCAGCTGCCACTATTATAGCGAAGAACAAAATCTTATTCTCCTTTCCAGCTTACTTCAAGAACGACCGCTACCTTTTAATTTCGCAAATATCATTCTACCTGCTGGAGTCTGCAGAACACTGGTAACTACTGTATCTATGGTAGTGTTAATATATTTCTTTCCTTCCTCTACTACCACCATAGTTCCATCATCGAGATAACCCACCCCTTGATTTTCTTCCTTACCCTCTCGAATGACCTGCACTCGCAATTCTTCTCCGGGAAGAACATAGGGCTTTAGAGCATTAGAAAGATCGTTAATATTCAGTACTTCTACCCCTTCTAGCTCAGCAATTTTATTCAAGTTAAAATCATTGGTAATTACTTTTGCCTCCAATACTTTAGCCAGTTTTATCAGTTTGGCATCCACATCCCTGATTTCAGGAAAATCTCGGTCTATAATTTTAACATTTACTTTTTTCTCTTTCCTCATCCGGTTGAGAATATCCAGACCCCTCCTTCCCCGTTGCCTTTTTAAGGGGTCTTGAGAATCAGCCACTTGTTGAAGTTCTCGTAAAACAAAGCGAGGAATTAAAAGGTCTCCCTCCACAAAGCCAGTTTTGCATATATCGGCAATTCTCCCGTCTACAATAGCACTGGTATCTAAAATCTTAGCTGAATTACCCCCTCCCCGGGGCGGCTTCAGTCGAGGAATGCCAGTAAAAATGGTAACAATATCTTCTTTTCTCCACATAAACACCGCAAAACCCAGAACCCCGCAAATTAAAGTGACAGCGAGGGGAAGAGAAGGATTCTTGAAAGGTAAAAAAGAAATGGGATAGGTGAGAAGCACTCCAATTACTAAACCGACTACCAATCCCCCTAAAGCCACCAAAACATCAATAGCCGAAAGATGATTAAAAAATTGAGCCAGACTTTCAAATAGACCGAGAAAAGAGTTTTCCTTTTTTCTGCTAAGAAAATAAAATAAAATTAAAACAAAAACTATTAAAGCTAATATTAGCCATCCACTTTTAGACATAAAATTTCCTCCTTGCCTACTAGATAATTACCTTACAACTAAAAGATTATATCATTTTATATAAAAAAAATTCCGGCCGAGGCAGATATCCAGCCTTTTTATCGAAAAATATGGTAATTTATCTCTAAAACAACAAGAAAAGAACTGAAACTTTATTATAACCTCTGAAAAGATAAAAGACAAAATATCGCGAGGAGAAAAAGCATTTCCTCGTTAAGGGAGGGGGTAAATCCCACCTTTAAGAAAGAATAACCTACAACGTATAATAAAACTTGCGCTGGAGGAAGCTAGGTGAAGCTTCCTCCAGCGTTGACATTCCAAATCTTTTTAATCTCTTATGCTTTTTTCTCAACATTGTCAGGTCGCAAGGTAAGGCTCACAACGACCGTTATAATAAATAGGTCACCACAACAAGGCACAGATAAGAGAAGGAATCCCTGAGTAGATGTGAATTAGACAGGGAAAAAGCAAAACTGCCACACATATCTGGTCTTCGTTTTTTAGTTTACACTGTCAGAGTCCCTGCTGTCTGGCAATGATATGTGGTCATAAGAGGCGAATAAAATTAATGTAGTGGTAGAATACTCAATTTTGACCAGAGGTCTCTAACGCCACACTGCAAAAAGAGAAGAAATAATTACAGTGAATCTTACGGTTGATTAATCGGTTTCCCTCTGTTGTCTTCGGGAGAAAAACAGAGATTCCCCAACGCAATGCGTGTGTCTGAGTTAGCCTATGAGACCTTCTTTTTCCAGCGCTTCTCTAACGTTAGAATACCCTACCAGCGCGATTTCTCCCCAGCGCTCTGAAAGAAAATCACGGGAATGATAAGAAGAGACTACCACTCTTTTAATTCCCATCCGGGCAGACTCATTGATTCGCTGCTCCAAAAGAGGAACAGGACGAATTTCTCCGCTCAACCCCACTTCTCCTAAATAAACCGTTTCTTTGTCTATTTCTCGGTTCAGACGAGAAGAAACCAGACTGAAGCATACCGGAAGGTCTAAAGCAGTTTCTGAGGTTTTGATTCCCCCCACCATACTGAGATAAACATCCTGTCTTGAGAAGCGCAGACGAGTGTTCTTTTCAATAATCGCCAAAAGCAGATGAAGGCGATTTAAATCCATACCTAAACTTACCCGACGGGGAAAATCAAAATAGCTGGGATGAACCAGGGACTGGATTTCCACCACCATCGCTCTTTTTCCTTCTGCCCAGACGGTGCGGGCTGTGCCTATCCCGGCTAATTTACTCTCCTCCATAAAATAATGAGAGGGGTCCTTTACCTCTACCAGCCCTCTCTCTTGCATCTCCAGAATTCCCACTTCTTGAGTAGAACCAAAACGGTTTTTCATGCTCCGCAAAAGACGCAGAGGATGATTGGCATCTCCTTCCAGATAAAGCACTACATCCACTAAATGTTCCAGAGCTTTAGGCCCGGCAATGGCGCCTTCTTTAGTCACATGTCCTACCAAAAAAAGAACAATATTTTCTTTTTTGGCTATTTCCATAAAGCGAGAGCTTAAATCCCGGAGGGTGGCCACGCTACCGGGCAAAAATTCCAAATTCTCTCGTCCCAAGTTCTGGATAGAATCAACAATTACCGCTTGAGGTTGAAGAGAAGAAATCCCTTCTCTTATCTCCTCAAAAGAATTAGTAGAAAGAAGAAAAAGGGGGGGATTGCAATCCAGACCTAACCGTTCTGCTCGTAGATAAACCTGATAAAGAGACTCCTCACTACTAGCATAAAGGACTTTTTTCCCCTCCCGGGCAATACCCTCAGCAATCTTCAATAATAAAGTAGATTTACCGATGCCCGGGTCTCCACTCAGGAGAATTAAAGACCCTTCTACTAAACCTCCTCCTAAAACCCGGTCTACTTCTTTCAAGCTGGTAGAAAAGCGGTCACCCAACTGGAATTTTTTTTCTTTAACTTCCGCTAAAGAAAGAGGGGGAGAATAAGAAGAGCTTCTTTCTTTTTTAGTTTCTTCTCGGGAAACAGGCAAAAAAGAATTCCACTCCCCGCATTGAGGGCACTTACCTAACCAGCGAGGAGTGGAATAACCACAGTTACTGCAACAGTAATTCATATTACCCTTTTAGTTTTTCAAAGAAAACTCCAGAGGAAGTAGTTTGGTAAAATGTATCTCTCCCTCTTCTACTCCCACTAAAATTCGATCTCCTTCCTTAAAGACACCTTTGAGTATAAGGTCAGAAAGAGGATCTTCTATCAATTTTTGAATAGCCCGGCGTAAAGGTCGAGCACCAAAGTTAGGGTCATATCCTTCCTGAGCAATAAGAGAGCGAGCCTCAGGAGTCAGGTCTATCTCCATTTTGTGTTCCCTCATACGTTCTTGAGTTTCTTTCATCATAAGGTCCACTATAGCTTCGATTTCTTTCTGATTTAGAGGACGAAATACGATGATCTCATCCACCCGGTTCAGGAACTCGGGAGTAAAGACTTTTTTTACCTCTTCAGTAACTTTTTGCTTAATGTCCTGATAAGACATAACTTCTTTTTCCGACCTCTCACCAAAGCCGATGTTGGACTGGGAAGAAATAAGACGGGCTCCCAGGTTAGAAGTCATAATGATAATTGTATTTTTAAAGTCTACCACTCTACCTTGAGCGTCGGTCAGACGGCCCTCTTCCATAACCTGCAACAATATGTTGAAAACATCAGGATGGGCTTTCTCTATCTCATCAAAGAGAACTACCGAATATGGTTTTCTTCTAACTTTTTCAGTTAATTGTCCCCCCTCTTCATAACCTACATATCCTGGAGGAGAGCCAATTAAACGAGAAACAGTGAATTTTTCCATATACTCTGACATGTCCAAGCTAATAAGATTATCTTCCTTGCCAAAGAGAAACTCTGCCAGAACCTTAGCCAGCTCGGTCTTGCCCACTCCCGAAGGACCAAGAAATATAAAAGAACTAATAGGACGATTGGGGTCTTTGAGCCCGGCCCGGGAACGCCGAATAGCCCGGCATACTGCCTCCACCGCTTCTTCCTGCCCTACTATACGTTCATGGATTTCCTTTTCCATGTTTACCAATTTTTCTTTTTCTTCGGTATCTAACCGAGAAATTGGAATACCAGTCCAGATAGAAACCACTGTGGCAATATCCTCTTCTCCCACCAGAGGTCGAGAACTATCCACTTCCTTCAACCAGTTTTCTTTTCTATCTCGATATTTCTTTTTCAGCTTCTCTTCTTCATCTCGATAATGTGCTGCCTCTTCAAAATCCTGGTTTTTGACCGCTTTTTCCTTTAGTTTTTTTATCTCCTCTGCTTCCTTTTCCAACTCTTTTAAACTTTCTGGCAAAATTGTAGCCTGCAGTTTAACCCGGCTGGAAGCTTCGTCCATGACATCAATAGCTTTGTCAGGAAGATAACGGTCAGCAATATAACGCTGGGAAAGTTTAACCGCTGCTTCTACTGCCTGATCCGATATTTTTACCCGATGGTGTTCTTCATAGCGCTCTTTAAGACCTCGCAATATTTCTACGCTTACCTCCGCCGTGGGTTCATCCACATAAACGGGTTGAAACCTTCTCTCTAAAGCGGAATCTTTCTCTATATACTTACGATATTCCATGGTGGTGGTAGCACCTATGGTCTGCAATTCACCTCGAGCCAGGGCTGGTTTTAAGATATTGGCAGCGTCAATTGCTCCTTCTGCTGCCCCTGCTCCCACCAGAGTATGAATTTCATCAATAAAAAGGATTACTTCCTTACTCTGCACGATTTCTGAAACAATCTTTTTTAATCGCTTCTCAAACTCTCCTCGATATTTAGTACCAGCCACTATGGCGGCCAAATCCAGGCTTACCACTCTTTTACCCTTCAAAATTTCCGGAATATCTCCCTTTACTATTTTTTGCGCCAGACCTTCAACAATTGCAGTTTTACCTACCCCTGGTTCTCCAAGAAGAACCGGGTTGTTTTTGGTACGACGGCTTAAAATCTGCACCACCCGCTCGATTTCCTTTTCCCGGCCAATTACCGGATCTAACTTATTTTCAATAGCCAAGCGGGTTAAATCCCGGCTGAATTCATCAAGCACCGGAGTGCGACTTTCTTGAGAAGGCTTACTGGTTTCGGACAAACCTCCCACTTCATCAGGATTCTCACTTAAAATTTCATAAAGCTTAGCCCGAACCATTTCTAAGTCTAATCCCAGGCGCTGCAAAATCTGTGCTCCTATCCCTTCTCCCTCGCGGAGAATGCCCAGAAGAATATGTTCTGTACCTACATAATTATGGCCTAAACGACGAGTCTCATCCAGAGCCAATTCCAGAACTCTCTTGGCTCGAGAAGTAAAAGCTACTTCCCGGGAACCCTGGTACTCTCTCTGATCCACAAAGTTCTCCAATTCTGTTCGAACTAAATCCATAGTTATATCAAAGCTATCTAATATCTTAGCTGCGATGCCTTCTCGCTCTCGTAACAAACCCAGAAGAAGGTGTTCTGTCCCAATATGATTGTGCTTGAGACGTACAGCCTCGTCTTGAGCTAAGATAATCACTTTTCTCGCTCTCTCTGTATATCTCTCAAACATCGTTCCATATCCTCCCTAATTCTATTCCTAAAAAGCCTAGTACTTTCAGACTCTGCCCTCTTAGTAACCCCCCGTTTATTATTTTATCCCATAAATCAGCACTCTTCATAAACTCAAAACCCCAACCCTCAGGCAATATTCCCTCGTCCCTGGCCAAAAACCAAAAAGAAAGGAAATCTAAAATCTTTTTCTCATTTTGTTCTTCATTCCCCTCCATTAACTCCTCATATAGACGTTCCATCATCTGCCAGAAAATATTCTGACGAGAGGAAGATTTTACTAAAGACGCCCTAACTTGTTTTTCCCACTCCCAGATACCTTTCCCAAAATCTTGCATCATCTTCAAGATTTCTGTTTCCTTCACTCCCAAAGTAAAAAGGTTAGAAAATACAAATAGATGAGCTAGCGCCTGGTCGTCTTCACCATAGACCTCTACCAGAAATCTGTCATTATCTTTAAACCATTGGAAAACTCTCTTTTCCCCATATAAGAAGGAAAGAGCAGGCAAATGTAGCCTCATATAAATTTTAAGACCTGTCCCCAAACGCGAAGGAGAAGAGGTGAGGTATCCCCACTGTTCACTGTAGGCGTACTCCAGCTTACTCTCCCAAAAATCATCCCATTTATTTAATCTCTTCCAGTAAGATTCTAAATTCCTGTATTCACCTTCTGCGAACAAAGACAGATGGTCCTGATGGTTGATAATAGCTCCCAAATTACCTTTATGAATCAAAATTTTTTCCGGAGAATCGGATAGCAGTTGAGGAAAAACCCAGCTCAATGGCTCGACTTCCCGGGAATGAGAACCTATTTCCACCCAGGAAAACCCCTTTCGAGCTAAAGAAGAATAGGCCTTCTCCACTCTTTCTTTCACTTCTTCTTCCCACAGAGGAGAAAAGTAAATAGAAGAAGGAAAGGGGATACGGGCGAGATTTCGAGATAAAACCAGAGCTACTCTATTAAAACCATCAAGGAGTCTGTTTTTTCGGCTCGAAAACAACCGCTTACCGAGAGTAAAACTCATTTTAGCTGAGAACGAAGCTTCTCCATCACCTTTTTTAAATGTCCTGCTTTCTCATAATTTTCTTGCTCTATCGCATTTTCCAAATCTCGCCCCAGGCGAAAAATAGCATTTTGTATTTTTTTCTGTCTTTGCCAGTTGATGGGTATTTTGCCTCTATGATGCATCCCCAGCTGATTCTTAGATAGCCAGCTTTGCATCTCTTTAGAGTAGGAACTGTAACAATGAGAACAGCCTACTACTCCTCCTTTTAAGAAATCTTCCCACTCCCACTGGCAAAAAGAACACCGCTTCCTTCCCTCTTTCTTTAGAGGAAAAAATCTGGTTGACGGTGGACTCTTATATGAACCAGGGGCAGCTACCCGAGAAATAGAGACCTCCTGAGAACAAGCAGGGCAAAGAAAAAGCTTATTCTTAAGTTCTCCTCCTCCTATAAGGTAGACTACTACTTTAGCCTCCCTCCAGCCACAGATATCACACTTCATTTATTCCACCCATCTCAAAACTTGAAGAAGGATTTCTCTAAAAATTCGAGACCGTAATCGATTTCTATCTGCTACCGAGGAAAAATCTAAGCCAGCTACCTTATTTAAAGCATCTATGGTAGCTGCTCGGACGAGAGCACCCTCGCGAGGAGTGATAAACTCTTCCCTTTCCAGCCAGCTTACTAAATCTTCTACATCGCTTTCTCTCAAAGACTCCTCGTTATCATCTAAGTAAACAACTACAGGTTCTAAGCGGTCAATAGGCACTCTCCTGATCCTCACATAACCGCTACCTCCCCGTCGGCTCTCTACTATAAATCCCCGGAATACATTAAAACGAGTGGCTAAAACATAGTTAATCTGAGAAGGAGCGCAATCAAACTCATTAGCTAACCTTCCCCTCTGGATGGTAATCATTTGGTCAGGGGAACCGTCTATTAGTTTGATTATATGTTGTTCGATGTCATCGCTTAGAGAGTACATTCTCCTTCCCTCCCTTGACTATTATTGACTTTCCCCTACATTATATAAAGAAAACCCCCTATTTGTCAATCCGATGAGGGGCGCAGGAGGGGAAAAAGAATAACCTCTCGAATAGAAGAAGAATTGGTAATCAACATCATTAATCGGTCAATTCCGATACCCAAACCTCCCGTAGGTGGCATACCATATTCCAGAGCTTCAATGTAATCTTCATCAATTAAATGAGCCTCCAAATCCCCCTCATCTCTTTTCCGGAGCTGGTCTGCAAATCTCTTTTTCTGCTCAAAAGGGTCGTTAAGCTCACTATAGGCATTTCCTATTTCTTCTTTACCAATGAAAAGCTCAAAACGTTCCGCCAATTGAGGATTGTCTTTTTTAGCTTTAGCTAGAGGAGAAATCTCCACCGGGTAATCAAAAACAAAGGTGGGGTTTACTAAACGTGGCTGGACAAATTTCTCTAAAAATTCGTTAACAAATTTCCCTCGATCCCAGTTATCTTCATAAGCCACTCCCCGCTCTTTAGCTTTAGCTTTAATGGTTTCCAGAGAGTCTTCTACAATGTCTACCCCCACCAATTCCTGGATGACTTGCGGCAAACTTATTCTATGCCAGGGAGGAGTGAAATCTAAAACCATAGACTGATACTCTATTTCATAGCTACCAGTGATTTTTTTTACCACCTGCGATAACATCTCTTCTGTTAATTCCATCATCACTTGATAGTCAGCATAAGCCTGGTAAAGCTCCAGCATAGTAAACTCCGGGTTATGTCGGGTGGATAGACCTTCATTTCGGAAGCTGCGATTTATTTCATAAACTTTCTCTAATCCTCCTACAATTAAGCGTTTGAGAAAAAGCTCCGGGGCGATGCGGAGATAAAGCTCCATTCCTAAAGCATTATGGAATGTTTTGAATGGACGGGCCAGAGCTCCTCCCGGGATCACCTGCATCATGGGAGTCTCCACCTCCCAGAAACCCCTTTGATCTAAAAAGGCTCGCAATTCTTTTAGCAGTTGAAAGCGAAGGTAAAAAATTCTCCTCACATTGGGATTCATAATCAGGTCTAAATAACGCTTACGATAGCGAACTTCCACTTCTTTGAGTCCATGCCACTTTTCAGGAAGAGGACGCAGGCATTTACTAAGAAGAGTGAAATTCTCTACCAGAACTGTCAATTCCCCGGCATGAGTGCGAAAAACTTTCCCCTCCACTCCTATTATATCGCCTACTTCTATTTCTCGAAGAAGAGTAAAACTATCCTCTCCTATAATATCTTTTCGGAAATAAATCTGTATTCTTGCCGTCCGATCTTGCAAATCAGCAAATACGGCTTTGCCATGCCTTCTCAAAGCCATTATTCTTCCTGCTATCTTTACCTTTATATCTTTATCCACCAGATTATCGGCATGGTTTTTTATTTCTTCAATATCATGAGTTTTACAAAAACTACCATTGTAGGGGTCTATACCTAAATCTTTTAGAGCCTGGATTTTCTCTCTTTTATATTCATACTCAGTATTTTCTTCATATCTTGTTACTTCCTCGTCCATTAGTTTTTACTCATCCTTCCCTTTTACCTCTATTATACGATAACGTACCACCCCGGCAGGAACTTTTATTTCCACTTCTTCGCCTTCTTTTTTATTGAGGAGAGCCTGCGCTAAGGGGGATTCAAAGGAAATTTTCCGAGCTGAAGGATCGGCTTCTACCGAGTCAACAATAAGATATTCTATCTTTTTATTCTGGTCTAAATTCTCCAAAATTACCCGCGAACCCAGAGTAATCCTGTCGGTGTTACCTCCCTCAGTATCTACTATCTCTGCTTTTCGTAACTTCTCTTCAATAGATAAAATCTTCCCCTCAATAAAAGCCTGCTCATTCTTTGCCTCTTCATATTCAGCGTTTTCACTGAGATCTCCAAAAGAAAGAGCATGACTAATCTTGTCTGCTATTTCTCTCCTCTTCACTGTTTTTAAATACTTTAATTCTTCCTCTAACTTTTTATATCCTTCTCTAGTAAGGACAATCTTTCCGTCATCTTTTTTCTTTTCCATCACTACTACGCCTCCAACCAAGAACTTTGTCAGATGAGAATTATAGCATAAAATATAGGAATTACTACAAATTGTCAAGACTCTGGGAGGCTGCTTGAAAAATACTACCTTTTCCAGAGCATAATTCCTTTCTATACTAGAAGCTTTATAGGTCTCAGCTACCCCCTTATAAACCCGACAATAGAAGGAAGTTCCCCTATAACCCCTTTAAGGAATTAAAATAAAAATGTAAAAACTTAAAAACATAAAAACCCACTGAGAAAGACGCTTTTTCTTTCTCAATGTAGGAGGAAACTGATCCCCTATGATCCCCTTTATCTCTCATTCCTGAATGCCTCTTTTGCCCCTCATCCGTCACCCCTGAGTGTTTCTACGAGGGGTCCACAGTCTTTTAAACCAAAGAAAAAAGCAAAAACGTGGATTCCCACCCCCTCGTCACCCCGGCAATCTTTAAGCCG
>DGDO01000137.1:0-6184 GCA_002385475.1 Candidatus Sordicultor fermentans
TTAATTTTAGTTGAGGCAACTCGGCCCCTTGACAGCTCGACCTCTTGCTTTTAAAATAAACACGGTAAAAGAAACTTCTTCAGGGCAGGGTGAGGATTAAACCAATTCCCGACCGGCGGTAAAGGGCAGAAGCCCTGAGCCCGCGAGCCCTCCGGGGTAGATCCGGTGAGAAGCCGGAGCCGACGGTAAAGTCCGGAAGAAAGAAGAAGTAAAGATGAGAAGCATCAAAAGCCCTGGAAGTTCAAGTTTCCAGGGCTTTTTTTGACCCTGGAGAAGAAAAAGGAGGCATTTTTCGTGGAACAAAAAAAGCTGGTTTATGGTGGAGCATTGGCTGGATTATCTCTGGTGGTAAGTTTGTTAATTCATTTTCCTCTTATTCCTCAAGCACCTTTTCTTCTCTATGACCCGGGGGATATCCCCATTTTGGTGGCCGGTTTTAAATTTGGTCCAGGATTGGGCCTATTGTTGACTGCTGTGGTGGCGGTGCTATTTGCGCTAATCACCGGTCAAGGAGGCCCCTGGGGAGTGCTTATGCATTTTTTAGCTACTGGGAGCTATGTGGCTGTGGCTGGTTTTATATATCAAAGACGACGTACCCAAAACGGCGCAATAACCAGTTTAATAGTGGCTCCCCTTTTTATGACTGTGATTATGGCTGGAGCCAATCTGCTCGTAACTCCTCTTTATATGGGGGTGGGAAGAGAAGTAGTCAAGGGGATGCTTCTCCCTGCTATTATCCCTTTCAATCTTTTGAAGGGAGTTATAAATGGAGCCATTACTCTTTTGGTTTATAAGAGAATCAGCAACTTTATAGAAGAGCCTTTATATAAAAGGGGTAAAGCTACTACCCGGGTCCGGTCTTGACTCTATAGAAAGGAGAAGAATTTTAAACCGCAATCCGTAAGTAGAGTACCCTCCCCAGTTGTAGCGAGCGGTGACTCGGTGACAGGGAATTAAAAGAGGCAGGGGATTTTGCCCCAGAGCTCTTCCCACGGCGCGAGAAGCTCGGGGATTTCCTATCTTCTCTGCTAATTGTCCATAAGTGAGTGTTTTTCCGTAGGGGATGAGGGCGGTGGCTTTTAGAACTTCCTGGGTGAAAGGGGTAAGGTCATCTAAATAAAAAGGACAGGAAAAAGAGACGGGGTAACCCTCAAAATAATTCTGAATCGCTTCTTCCAGATAGGGAAAGGGACTTTTTTCCTGGGGACGAAGACAAAAACTAAACCCGGCTTTTTTCTGAAAGATAGATAAAGCTTTTTCCTTGCTTTTCTGGGGCAAGATAAAAGCCCGGAGCCTATCTTCTTGCCAGGAAACGAGAGAAAAGCCAAGCCAGGTTCTCAAATAAGAAAAATAAGCTCTTGACACTCTTTACTTATCCTCACTTCCGAGTATAATTATAGCTAAATTACATAAGAAATATAGCAGAAAAAACAAAAAATAATCCGAAGAAGGGAAAAAGTAGTTTTTGTTACCAATTGCAGAGAGCCGGGAGAGGTGGGAGCCCGGTATTGGAGCAAATACGAATGGGTCCTGGAGGAGTAAACCGAAAGGGATAATTCCGATTAAGGTTTACCGTTTCCCCGATAGAGGAAAAGAGTGGGGTTAGATACCCAAAAAGGGTGGCACCGCGAGCTTTGCCCCTCGTCCCTGTGTGGCGAGGGGCTTTTGTTTATAGAGCCTAAAAAGGAGGTAGGTTAAGGTGAAGAAAATTCTTCTTGTAAGTTTGGTGATACTCCTCGTGGGAATGCTTTCGGTTTGTGGTTGGGGGGAAGAAAAAATCAAAATCGGGATAGTGCAAATAATAGACCACCCTGCTCTTAATAACGTGAGGGATGGGGTAATAGATGCTCTTCTTGAAGTGTATGGCTATATCCCGGGCGAAAACATCGAGTATGACATTCAGTCGGCGCAGGGGGATATGCCCACCGCCAATACCATTGCTCAGAAATTTGTTTCTGAAAAAGTGGATTTAATTGTCTCGATTGCCACACCTGCTTCTCAGGCGGCAGTTAATGCCACTCGAGAGATACCGGTTGTTTTTTCTGCAGTAACTGACCCGGTGAGCGCTGGCCTGGTGAGCAGTTTAGAAAAACCGGGAAGCAATGTAACCGGAGTATCTGACATGGTGCCGGTGGATAGACAGATGTATCTCATAAAATTTCTGTTCCCCGATGCTAAAAAGGTGGGCAATCTCTATAACGCTGGAGAGGTAAACTCAGTGGTTACCAATGACATGGCTAAAGAAGCTTGCGCTGAGCTGGGTATGGAAATTCTGGAAGCCACAGTAGCTACCACTGCCGATGTATCCATGGCTGCGAGATCCTTAGTGGGGAAAGTGGACGCTATATATGTGGCCACTGATAATACAGTGATAAGCGCTTTAGATACGGTGGCTAAAGTTTGTGAGGATAACAAAATTCCTCTCTTTCTGGCTGACCCCACCACAGTAAGCCAGGGAGCACTTTTAGCTCTGGGTTTTGATTACTATCTCCATGGTCGGCAAACAGCCGATTTGGTGGCCCGGATTCTCCAGGGAGAAAGCCCAGGAGAAATACCGGTGGAGTTTGCCAGGAAATTAAAACTTTTGTTTAATCCACGAACGGTGGAAGTACTGGGTCTGGATGAGGAAGAATTTACATCTAAGCTTAACGCTTTTATAGAAGACATGAAGGCTCAGGGAGTGGAAGTTTCTCTGGAAGCATTGCCAGAGTGATAATCAAGAGGGGAGAAGCAAAATACTTCTCCCCTTTAAAGCAAAAGAGGAGGTAGCCTATTAGCAATTTTTTCCTTTACAGCTTGCAAGAAGGTTTATTGTTTGGGATATTGGCTCTGGGGGTGTTCATCACTTTTCGGTGTCTTGATTTTCCCGACCTCACCGTAGACGGTAGCTATCCCTTAGGGGCGGCAGTTTTTGCTGTCATGATATATCACGGTTTTGGTGCAGGATGGGCAATGTTAGCTGCTTTTTTAGCTGGAGCTTTAGCCGGGGCTTTCACCGGTTTTTTGCACACTTTTTCTCGTATTCCTGCTCTTCTTTCCGGGATATTAACCATGACCTGTCTTTATTCTATAAATCTCCGAATTATGGGAAGGCCAAATATCTCTCTCTCGGAAAATCTGGGACATCGAACTATTTTTGTTATTTTACGAGATTGGTTTCCGGAAGTGCCAGAAGCTTATCTCCGCCTGGCGTTTTTACTGGTCTTAATTGTGGGTATCAAGCTCTTACTGGACTTTTTTTTAGGAACAGAAATTGGCTTGTCTATTAGGGCCACAGGAGATAACGAAACTCTGGTAGAGTCGCAGGGTGTGAACCCTGACTCTATGAAGCTAATCGGGGTTAGTGTCTCCAATGCTCTCGTAGCCTTTTCGGGAGCCATGTTTGCTCAACATCAAGGGTTTGTGGATGTGAATATGGGTATTGGCATGGTGGTTTCGGGCCTGGCCTCGGTGATTGTGGGAGAGGTGTTGATGCGGGGAAAGACAATTTTTGTTATGACTCTCCAGGTAATAGTGGGCTCGATAGTTTATCGGTTAGCTACTGCTGTAGCTCTCAACTGGGGTTATAATATCGGGTTTAAGCCCTATGACCTGAAGCTATTTACCGGCCTTATAGTGATTATTATTCTTTCTTACCCTGCTGTGCAAGAAAGATTTTCCCGGAGGGCGAGGACAAAACAAAATGGATAACAGAGAAAATAAGGTAATGCTACAACTGGAAAATGTGAATAAATATTTTTTCCGTTACACTCAGGATGAGCAATGGGCAGTTCGTAATCTAAACCTGAAAATCTCAGAGGGACAGTTTGTGACTGTGGTAGGGAGTAACGGTGCAGGCAAGACCACCCTTCTTAACCTGATAAGCGGTAGTTATTTGCCTGATAGTGGGAAGATAATGATAAACGGGGAAGATGTAACTAATCTTCCCGCTTACCGCCGGGCTCCTTATATAGGGAGGGTATTCCAGAACACTTTTCAAGGTACCGCTCCTTCTCTGACCATTGAAGAAAATCTATCTCTTGCCTACCTCAAAGGTAAAAGGAAGGGTCTGCGTCCGGCTATAAACGATGAGGTAAAGAAATTTTTTCAAGAGAAGCTTGCCGATGTGGGCCTGGGCCTGGAGAAAAGACTGCGAGAGCGGGTGGGGTTACTCTCTGGTGGACAAAGACAGGCATTGGCTCTGGTTATGGCTACTTTTGGTCATCCCAAAATTCTTCTTCTCGATGAGCACACCGCTAATTTAGACCCCAAGACGGGAGAGAAAATTATGGAGCTTACTAATAAGTTGATTGAAGAAAACACCCTCACTGCTTTAATGGTTACCCACAATTTGCAAAGTGCTTTGAGCTTTGGAGACCGTACTCTGATGATGGATGAAGGAGAGATAGTTCTTGACCTTGTAGGAGAAGAAAGGAAGAAAATGACTATCGAAGAGCTTCTGGAGAGGTTCAGCGAGCTGAGACACAAAAAATTTACCGAAGACCGAGCATTGTTATCTTCTTAAAAACTAAAAAGTTCGCTTTACTCTTTTAGAGAGTGAGCGCTAGAAAGGAGAGAAGGCATATGGAAGAGAGCAAGATAATATTAAGCGAAAGAGAGATACCTACTACCTGGTATAATATCATCCCCGATTTACCCTGTCCTCTGGAGCCTCCTCTCAATCCTGTTACTAAAGAACCAGCTAGGCCGGAAGATTTTTTACCCATCTTCCCTCCCAGCTTGATCGAACAGGAGATGAGCGGAGAAAGGTTTATAGACATTCCGGGGGAGATTTTGGATATTTATTCTCTCTGGCGTCCCACTCCTCTTATTAGAGCCCGGCGCCTGGAAGAAGCCCTTGGAACCCCTGCCCGTATTTACTATAAGTATGAAGGAGTGAGCCCGGCGGGGAGCCACAAACCCAATACCGCTGTGCCTCAGGTTTATTATAATAAAAAGGACGGCACAAAGAGATTAACCACTGAAACCGGTGCTGGCCAGTGGGGGTCGGCTCTGGCGATGGCCTGCCAGTTTTTTGGCCTGGAATGTACCATTTATATGGTGCGAGTGAGCTATGAACAAAAGCCCTACCGGCGAGTTTTAATGCAGACCTGGGGAGGAGAGGTTTACTCCAGCCCCAGCTCCCAGACTAACATAGGAAGAGAAGTGTTAGCTAAAGATCCCGACTCCCTGGGAAGCCTGGGGATAGCTATCAGCGAAGCTATTGAAGATGCCACCTCCACTCCTAATTCTAAATATAGTCTGGGTAGTGTGCTCAATCATGTTCTCTTGCACCAGACCATTGTGGGAGAAGAAGCTAAGCTGCAGCTGGAAAAAGCAGGAGAAAAATACCCCGATATTATAATTGGCTGTGTGGGAGGAGGAAGCAATTTTGGAGGCATCCTTTTCCCTTTCATGCGGGATAAATTAAAAGGAGAAAAGGACTTTCGAGCTATTGCAGCAGAGCCGGTAGCCTGTTCCTCTTTTTTACGGGGGAAATATGAATATGATTATGCAGATGTGGCTCGCACCACTCCTCTTTTGAAAATGTACACCTTAGGACATGACTTTATTCCTCCTGGAATCCATGCCGGGGGCTTAAGGTATCATGGCATGTCGCCCATTTTGAGCCTGCTTTATAACCTGGGCTTTTTAGAAGCCCAATCTTACCAGCAAAAGGCGATTTTTGAGGCTGCTATGCTTTTTGCCCGTACTGAAGGGATAGTGGTGGCTCCCGAAAGCGCTCATGCTATAAAGGCAGCAATAGAAGAAGCCCAAAAGTGTACTCAAGAAGGAGAAGAGAAAGTTATTCTCTTTAACCTGAGTGGCCATGGCTTTTTAGACTTAGGAGCTTACGACCTCTACATCAACGAGGGTCTTCCTGATATAAACCACGAATCGTAGAAGTTGAGCTCTATTTAAGTATGGTAGCTTATTTATTCCCCTCCGGTTGGGAGTTTCTTTTATCTGGAGGGCTGATGTTAAGGAAATTACAAATGGGGGATGCTTTCTCTGTAGCCGAGCTATAAGGGAGCATCCTCTATAACCTCTTTCTTGTTTATCCTCTTGCATGCTCTATCGGGTATAAGGGAAGGTGCTCTATAGCCTTCCTTCTTTTTTTCGCCACCCTGAATGGCTCTATTGCCCCTTGTCTCTCATTCCTGAATGGTTCTACGAGGGGTCTAAATTATTTAAGAGCAAAAAA
>DGDO01000137.1:6355-6490 GCA_002385475.1 Candidatus Sordicultor fermentans
CCGGGGTCCATGGTATTGAAAAACCAAAGAAGAAGAAAAAATTTGGATTCCCGATAAAAGATTTCGGGAATGACGAGAGAGGAGGCACCACTCCTGAATGATGCTATTGCCCTTTTTCGTCACCCCGGCAATCTT
>DGDO01000125.1 GCA_002385475.1 Candidatus Sordicultor fermentans
TAATCGGAAATAGTGCGGGGAGCTCTTCCTTCTACTTTCTTTTCAAACAGAAATAGCTCTAAAAGGTTTTTCCAGTCGTCAGGTTGTTGAAGTTTTACTACTTCTCCCATAAAAAAGCACCTCTCTCTGGGAGTCGATTTTATAGCCACTGGACTCGTGCTTTCAGAGAGGGGAGAGTAAAATTATAGAAGAGGCTAAAAGAGCTCTATAGCGCACCTGGTGCCGAAGGCGGGAGTTGAACCCGCATGAGCTTTCACTCACTGGATCCTGATTCCAGCGCGTCTGCCATTTCCGCCACTTCGGCAACCCATAGTAAAATATCTCAAATTTCCTCACTTGTCAAGGGTTACAGAGGCTTTCAGACATGGTTATTCTATGATAATAACAGTAGAAAAAAATAACGGGAGCGATATAGAAGATTCACAGATCAAGCTGAAAGGCATTCTAGATGACTTCTTTTCCAAGCTAAAGTTTTTCCCATTTTTGCCGATACTTATTTATGGGTGGGTTGCAGAACTAAATCGCGAAAATAGGGGAGGAAGTAAAATGTTCAAATTTAAAAGCCTGCGGAGTAGATTGCTTTTTTGGTTTTTAATCCTTTCTTTAATCCCTCTTTTAACTTTAGCTATTTTGGGAATTACCGAATTTCAAGACACTCTTTTAGACCAGGAGATTGAAAATGATAAAGTGATTGCTCTTGAGATGGGAAAAACACTTTCCATAATGATGGATGAGGGGTTAGGACATGCTCATTTTTTAACTCAAAATTACTATATTATGAATCCCGATTCTGACGTTGCTGAAAAGTCTGCTGTTTTAAAGGATTTTGTTTCTAACCATACCGTTTATGCTACCGCTTCCCTTGTTGATTCCCAGGGCATTCAAATAGCTGACTCTCATGATAATGGTATCGGAGAGGATAAAAGCTCTACTGAGTGGTTTCAGGCAGTTAATTCTACTAAAAAGTCTTATTTAAGTGATCTCAGGGAATCTACAGACCTCGGAATATATATTATGAATTTTGCTGCACCGGTTTTTGATGAAGACGATAATTTTGTGGGAGTAATAAGTATTCGTATGGATATTCAAAAAACCTCTGAAGAGCTCATGCGAGGGATACAGCTCGCCGAGACTGGATATGTCTACGTGTATGATGTGTCTCAGAATAAAATAGCAATTCATCCCGATTTTAACATTGTGGGTAAGACACTGGAGGAATTGGACCTGGAATTTTTGAAGGAGGTATTTCAAGAAGGAGAAGAAGGCACTCATCGTTATACTTTCCAGGGGGTAGATAAAATAGTTACTTTCCACAAAATTGAGCCCTGGGGTTTCTTTTCCGGGGATAATCTTAAAAATTGGCAGGTAGTCGCTACTTTCCCCTATGATGAAATCGTTGCTCCAGCAAGAGGAATGGCTAAATTAATCTTTATTATAGTGGTGATAACCGCTATAATTGTTGTCTTTGTGTCTCGGGCTGTTGCTTATTCTCTGGCTCGTCCTCTGGAAAAAATTACTGCTGTAGCTCAAAAAGTGGCAGAAGGAGATTTGGCTCAGGAAGTAGAGGAAATAAAAACTCAGGATGAAATAGGGAGATTGAGTTCTGCCTTTCGCGGTATGTTGGAGTATATTCGGGAGTTAGTTACCAACATCATCAATACCTCTTCTACTCTTGCTGCTTCTTCAGAGGAGCTCTCCTCCTCTATTGAGGAGGTTTCCAAAGCCACTGAAGAAATTGCCAAGACTATTTCCCAGATTGCTCAAGGTTCTACTGAACAAAGTGTAGAGATTGAGAAGGTGAATAGAGGGGCAGAAGAGATCGTACAAAAGGTAGATGCTGTCAACCAATCTACAGCGAAGAATTTAGAGCTTTTGCAGGAAATGCAGAAGGCTCTTTCTCTTAACTATGAATCTCTGTCTTCTACTCATAAAGTAATGGCTGACACTGCTCAAGAGTCAGAAGAGAATCGTCAAGTAGCCCAGAAAGGTGAGGAATTGCTTTCTACTCTTGAAGATAATATTCGCTCTATTTCTCAGGCCACCAAAGAAGTGGCTCAATCCATTGCTACTTTAGATGAGCGTTCTCAAGAAGTAGGTAAGATTGTAGACCTCATATCCGGGATTGCCGAACAAACTAACCTCTTAGCTTTAAATGCAGCGATTGAGGCAGCCCGAGCAGGAGACGCAGGGCGCGGCTTTGCAGTGGTTGCAGAAGAAGTGAGAAAATTAGCTGGAGAAGCAGGAGAAGCAGCTAAGAACATAGCCACTTTAGTGCGGGAAATCCAGAATGATACTAAAGAGGTGGTAGAAAAGATGAAAGGAGCAGAGGAAAGAGTGGAAGAAGGAGTAGCTCAAGGGGAGGAGACTAGCAAAAACTTCTTCCAGATTAGGACTTCAGCTGAGAGTATAATAGAAAGCGTTTCTCGTCTTTCCTCTACTTTAGAAGAAGCGGAGGAATCATTACATAGGGCTATAGAAAGTGCGCAAGAAGTGAGTGCGCTTTCTGAAGATAACTCTCAATTGATAGACCAAGTTAATCAGAGCATCAGGTCTATTACTGAGGAGATTTCCTCTATTGCCTCGGTTTCAGAGGAAAATGCTGCCTCTTCACAGGAGGTTTCTGCTTCTACCGAGGAGCAAAGTGCATCACTGGAGGAGATTTCTTCGGCTACTGAGTCTCTGGCTAAACTGGCTCAAGAACTACAGAAATTAGTGGAAAAATTCAGAGTTTGAGATAGATGATGAGGGGGGCAATGCCCCCCTCCAGAAATTATTCCTCTCTCGGGAAAGCACTGATTAAAAGTCCCACCCCGGCTCCCAAAAGAGCTCCTCCATAAGGATAGTTGAAAACCACTCCCAACAATGACCCTAAGAGAAAAGCACCAGGCATAAGGAGAAGCCACATCTTTTTCCAGCCCAAAATGAGGAAAATGCAACTAACAATGAAGGGAATGAGAGAGCGAACAAACCCCACTCCTATTATAAGCGGGGGAAAAACTAACACCTGAATTATCCCCAGAACAATGGTTACCAGTCCGGCAATGAGAAGATTCCTCTTTGTGGTAGAGTCTTTTTTATTCATAGTGCTCCCTCCTTATTTGTTGTTTAACACATATTTTATCAAAATATAATTGTCTGTGCTGCTTTCTTTTTCTCAAGTTTTGCTCTTTTCCAGCTTCATTTTTCTTCTGTATTTGTTTTAAGGATGGTTATAGTTAATCACAAAACCCATTGTAACTCACATTCTACTCAGTGCGTCTTTATCTTATAAGGGGTAGGTTGGCTTTTTAAAGACTTTTATGTTCGATTACCCCGCCCTGATAAGAGAGGGAAAGCCCGAGAAGGTGAGAAGTTTTAGCTTTTTTTTGCTATTCCCAAAATTTAGCGAGGAACCCACTGAGGGATGCTTTTTCTCCTTTAGTGGGTTTATTCTTCTTATTTAAGTTTTTAGTTCTTGCCTTTCGGGGGTTATAAGGGGGTGAAACCACTCATAGTCGATAAAAGCATTCAGGAGTGACACACAGAGATTTTTTCCTCTGTGTTGTTTTTGGTCTTTTTCTTTTTTTGGAGGTTGATAAAGGGGGTGGCGTCCCCTTATAGTTCTGTTCTGTCATGCCT
>DGDO01000124.1 GCA_002385475.1 Candidatus Sordicultor fermentans
AGATGTGTATAAGAGACAGGCATTATACCCTCCCCCTTAAAATAATTACTCAGCCATTATTTTTTCCACTTCTATTTGAGCTTTATCCAAAGCTTCTTGTGCTGACATTGATCCTACCAAAACATCTGAACCATAACTTCCCACTACCTCTAATACTTTCATAAACTTCGGATGAGGAGGAATCCAACTAATCCCTTCTTTCACCAAGTTATAAGCTCTTTCCAAAGAGGCAAGCTGGATGGGGAAAGTCCAGTTCTCTTTTATCAATTCTTCGTCTTGGTAAACTGATTCCCGAACTGGAGTCCCACCCAATCTTACATAATCTTTGGCTTTGTGCTTACCGGTCATCCAGACAATAAAAGCCCAAGCTGCTTCTTTTTTTTGTTCAGGAGAATCATTGGAAATACCCACATTCCATCCTGCTAAAGCGCCATAGGCTCCTGCTGGTCCGGCGGGTGGAGGAATAAATCCTACCCGATCAGCAATCATGGATTTAGTAGGATCAATAATCCAAGGAGTTAGAGCAGTAGCATCAAACCACATAGCAGTTCTTCCTGAGGTAAAAGCAGATAGCGCTTCTTCATGGGTGTAAACACCAATGTCTGGAGGGCCTTGTTTGAGGAGATCGACAAAATATTCTAAGGATGTGACAGTCTTAGGATTATTTACTAACACTTCCCATGTTTTTTGATCCAGGAGTTGTCCACCTAATGAATACATAACTGTCAACCAGCCTGAACCAAAGTGAATCCCTTTCTGGGCTCTCATAGCCATACCATAAAGACTTTCTTCTTTACCTTTGAAAAACTTAGCTAAGTTTAGCATGTCATCCATAGTTTCCGGTAGCTTTTGCCCATATTTTTCAAAAAGATCTTTACGGTATCCTACATAACGGGTTTCTCCGGCTACTGGTATTCCATAAATTATTCCCTGATACATACCAATACCTTCCCTATAAGCAGGAAGGATATCTTGGTAATCAAACCACTCGGGGGTTAACTCCTTATTTTCTAAAAAAGGTTTAAGGTCTACAGCTACTCCACTGGGAGCATATTCAGCCAGGTTAAAAGCATCAATAAGCAAAACATCATAAACTCCCGTTTTAGCTTCATGTTCTAACAGAAGTTTTTGACGAAGATACCCTTCTTCAATTATATCCCATCTTACTTTTATTCCCGTAAGTTCAGTAAACTCGTCTACCATCGCTTGCATAGCATCAGTAGTAGGATGGGGACAAAAAGCACAAGTAATAATAGTACCATCATACTTTTCTTTAACCATATTAACCCAGCTTGCTACTTCAGGCGGTAGCTCAGCACTAGCAAAGCTAACCAACAATAAAATCCATAAACCGACCATTAACCAAGTTAACCGACGCATGAGAGTTCCTCCTTTGTATCAGATATGGTTTAGATAAACAGAAGAAAAGGCTTACTTCTATACTCTTTATCCCCTCCTCAATCATAGGTTACCTCCTGAGGGATTTTCTTTTCTGCTGAAGATAAAAGAGAAAATACAACCATACTAACCCGATAACCATCTTCAAAACCAGCTATAAACTCTTGCTTCGCATATAGCCTGTTAACAAAATCTCTAATACTTTCATGGGCAAAACCACTAGCTTTTCCATGAATAAGAGGCATAATTAAAATGTCGGGATGATCACTTTTATCTTCTAAGTATCGTTCAATAGCTTGATTGTTAGTAAGATCCATGTTGATCATTCCCTTGCTTCCCAAGATATTAATTTTTATATCATTCCAATGAGGGTTGGTATTAGGGATAATCCAGTTATTTTCTATAGTAGCAATAACTCCATTTTCAAATTCTAATATGCTCTGATAAATATCAGGAACATTGATTCCTTTTTGAACAAGTACTTTAGAGCGAGATACTGAATAAACCCGTGTTATTTCACTATTAGACAAAAAGCGCAGGGTATCTACAGTATGACTCCCCAAAAACCACAGAATGGAAGATTTTTCTGCCCAGGATAACATTTGAGTAGGAACGTAAACGATATCATTTAAGCGATAATACATAGAGATTAACTCACCTAATTCTCCTTTATCTATGCTCTCTTTGGCTATCACAATAGGAGGATTCCAGCGAGTATGAAAGTCTACCATTACTCGAGAACTAGATTTTTGGAAAGCATCCTTCATCGCCTCAAGGTCTTCTTTGTTAGTGGCCAAGGGCTTTTCTACCAGTATATCTTTTCCCGCTTGGCAAGCAGCTACAAAAGGTTCCCGATGGGCAAAATCGGGAGTAGTAATTCCTACTGCCTGGATATCGGGGTCTTTTAACAGCTTCTCAATATCAGTATACCAGCGCTTAGCTCCATACTTTTGTGCCAGGTGACGAGCTTTTTCCTCCACAAGATCACATACTGCAATAAGTTCAGAATAAGGTTCACTAGAGAAAATTCGAGCGTGGGCTTCTCCCCACGTACCAGCACCAATTACTCCACAACCAATTTTATCCATTTCAATCCTCCTTCAAATTAACTTCACTTTTTACTTAGACGAGGCAAACTAAAAATATTTTCCATTACCAGGGCTGCTCCCCAAAGAATTTCCTGTTCTCTATTCAAGTTACTAACCTCTATTTTTACTTCATCAGCCAATAATCCTAAAGCTTTTTCTTCTACTTTTTTTCTCACCAATCTAAGGAGATTATCCGGATCGATTCGAGCCATTTCTCCAGTTAAAATTATCTTTTCTGGAGCAAGAACATTAATTAAAAGTGCTGATAATTCTCCAATCAAGGAAAAAGCATTATAGAGAAGCTCTTGAATCCTAAGATCATCTTTTTTTTCTCCCAAAAAACTAGCAGCTGCCGCCTCTCCCTGATATTCTTCTCCCAACTCTTTCATTAAAGAGTAAAGCGATATAGCCGATTCTATGCATCCCCTTTTTCCACAAGAGCAAACTTTTTCCCCTGAAAGTAGGGCAACATGCCCTACTTCCCCTGCTCCATCTCTTAATCCTCGGTAAATGTGACCATCGATTACTATCCCTGCTCCTGCGGCTTCTCCGCTATTAATACATATAAAATTTTGCGCTTCTTTCCCTTTTCCAAACCACATTTCCCCTAAAGTAGCGGCTATGGTACGGTTACTAACTATTAAGGGTAGATCTGTTGGAAGGCAAGAAATAATCATTTTACTCAATGGAACTTCTCTCCATCCTAGATGCGCAGAATAAGAAATTGTCCCTTGTTTATGATCGACGATCCCAGGAACTCCCAACCCTATACCCAAAAAACAATTCTCAGGGTAAGAAGAAAGAAAAAAACGAAGAAAATAAGATATCTTAGTTACTGTTTCTTTAGCATCTTCTTTTGAGGAGAGATAGAAATGCCTATTATCTAGTACTGTTCCTAATAAATTTATCACTGCTACCTCTCCCTCTCCTCCATCTTTCAAAAAAACACTTAAAATTAAGGGACCATAAGGATTGAGGGATAAAAGTTCCGATCTTCTTCCTCCAGAAGAGTTTCCCCACCCACTCTCCACAATAAGCCCCTCTTCTATCAACTCTCGAACAATTCCGGAAACAGTAGATTTGCTGAGGCCAAAGGCTTTTCCGATCTGAGAACGAGAAACTTTCCCCTCTTCCCAAATAAAGCGGAAGATCATTTTCTTATGTATGTCATTAATTTTGGAGCTACTGAGAGTAACCATATTTTATTTGTTTGTTCGACCCGGGAACGAACTTTTCCAAAATTCTAGACCTTCCTACTCTTTTTGTCAATGCCTCATGTAGTTATTGTAGTTATTCTGTGATAATGTCGCCCTTAAAATTCTCGTGAAAATGTCCCTTTAGTAATAAAATGGAATTACCTATGACTCAAGAAGAAAGAAATAAACTATAATGCGCCCCATAAGTCAAGACATATTTTACCCTCCAAAAGTATAGAGGTTAAGAGCTCTCCCTCCTTGAAGTTCATAGTATTGTTTCTCAAACTCTCGAGGAGATTTATATCCCAGTTTAGAATGGGGATAGAATTGGTTGTAATCTTCTTCTATCCATTGACCAATAACCTCTTGGGCTTCTTCTAAGCTGGTAAATTCATTAATCCAAATCACTTCTTCTTTTATGGTTCTCATCATCCTCTCTGTTTCCACATTACCTTTGGGGTTATCATAGGAAGTACAATCTCTCTATTCCCAAAAGCACCATATCTTTCATAAATGATCTGCTGGTGGGTTGAGAGCCATTATCGTTGACCAGTTTCAAGTTCTCTCCTCTTACCCCCTGGGGAAATTCTCTATTTACTGCCATATGGAGGGCTCTTTTCCACTCCTCAGCTCTACCGCGAGAGCAAACTCAGCCTACTATTTTCTTGGTATACCAGTCAATTACTATGACTAAATAGACCCACCCTAAATCAGATACCATGAATTTAGTCATGTCTATTCCCCAAATCTCATGTGGTCTTTCTGCTCTCTCTTTCTCCTCTGGGGAGTTCTTTTAGCTTTGTACTTCTTAGCTTCCATCATTAGATTTTCTTCCTTCATAATCCTTCTTACTCGTTTCTCATTGATAACTATGTTTTCCTGGTGCCTCAGCCAAGAGTTTTCTTCTATATCCCCAGAAAGGATGAAGAGTCTTGATTTCTTTTATCTTCTCTATTATCTCTGCATCTTTTTCTTTAACTTTTCTTTCTGCTTTTTCAGTTGTCTGTTTTTTTCCGAGATGCGTAATAACT
>DGDO01000035.1:0-3736 GCA_002385475.1 Candidatus Sordicultor fermentans
CTGAACCCTGGGTATGCCATATCAGGCCTCTTTTCTTAGTTGAATCTTCTGCTCTTTCCACTATTTTATTAACTGCTCTCATCTGGTGGGGCCTTAAAATAACTTTTTTGAGTTCATCATCCTGCCTGGTAAACATTAGGAAATCCACAAGAAGTTTAACCACTCTTTCTCTATCTAAAAATGTTTTAACCAGGCTTTCAAAGTCGCCACTAACTTCTTCTTTCCAGTTAAAGAGGAGCTTCTCAGAGGTGTTCCAGGTGGCGCTATAGTAATACTTCAAGATGTGAGTCAGAGCATAAACCTGGAGAACAGCCAGAAGCTCAGGACATTCTCTGTGATATCTTTTCACCTGTTCTAAAGCTTCGTTTATCCCTCCTATCTTATAAGCGGCTTTTGTTTCGATGAACAAAAGAGGGACACCGTTTATGAGGAAAACGATATCCGGTCTGATAGTCTTAATCCCGTTGGTAAATTCGAACTCATCGGTTACGTGAAAAGTGTTCCGGTCTATGTCTTCGGTATCCAGAAATTTTATGTTTCTCTCCCGCTTTTCACCAGGAACGAATATCGTTCCTAAGCCTTTGAGATATTTCCAGACGGTAAAATTACCTTCAATGTTGGGTGGAACAGTTTCCAGCTTTTTAATTACCTCTTCGGCAAGAAGATGGTCCATAAAACTAGGGTTGAGTCTTTGCATCTGATTGATGAATATCTCCTTGAATACGAGACCCGTCTTGCCACCTCTCAACCTTAATGCTTCATCTGGGCTGACATATTCCCAGCCCAGCTTTATGAATATCTTGTTTCCATCCTCGGAAATATATTCTGCCGATTGCTCTTTTACATAGTTAATGATAGGGTTCTGAACAGCATATCTTTCCCCTCCCAATGAACTCATGCTCCCACCTCCAGGTTATTGACTCTTATCTTAGCAGTCATAAGGTTATGCAAAAGTGTCTTAAACAAGTCCTCCAAGGCTTTCTTTTTATCCTCCTCTGCTTCAATCTTCTGGTCGATGGCAGATAGAATCGAGGCAATCTTTTGTTGAACGGGGAGAGGAGGAAGAGGGATTAGAATCTGCTTAATCTCAGATATGTTTAATGTTGGATAACCATCTGCTTTTTCCTTCGCAAATTTTAGATTTCTTAGTACATAAAAGAGAAAACATTGACTTAAATCTTCTCTTTTAGACAGTACTGTACAGAGATGGCTTACAACATAGGCATCTATTGGAAGCATTGCTCTTTTTTCTAAGTAGATCGTAGCACCGCTCTTTGGAAAAACAATAGTTCCTTTTGGAAACAGTTTTAACCTATAATCTTGAATAGCTTTATCGCTTATTAAATCATACCTCTTTATTGTATAATCCTCATTATCTATATGACTAACTCGGACAAAGGGTTTGCTTCCATTAAAATACTCGTCTCCTTGTGGAGCGCTACCTCCAGATGAAACTTCAGCAACATCCCCCAGCTTCACCACTTCCCACTCCTCCGGTAAGGGTCCGAGTTCTGTCATTTTGAAACCTTCTGGTAGGTCTCCCTTTAGCTCATTCATTAAAGCTCCACCCCCAAACCTTTTAGTATTTCTTTTAGTTGGGCATCTGCTTTTGCTCTTTCTTCTTCTGCCTCTTTTAACTGGACAACAGCATCTTCTAAAGGTAGGGTATCATCTTCACCATTTTGAGCAACATAGCGAGAAGGGCTCAAGTTATAATCATTTCTGGCTGCCTCTTCTCGGGTGATGATTTTGCTTATACCTTCTTCCTCTATCCAGTTGAGATATATATCTGCTATCTGTTCAATGTTCTCATCGGGGAGGTAATTTTTGGGTCTACCTTTTTTAAACAGTTTAGAAGCGTTCATGAGCAATATCTGCCCTTTTCTCTCGTCTCGCTTAGATTTGTTAATTACAATGATAACTCCTGGTGCGGTTGTGTTATAAAACAGATTTTCTGGCAGCAATAAAACAGCTTCTACAAAATCTCCTTCGACAAACTCCTTTCTTATATCCCTTTCCCTATTCTTTCCCACATTCCCGCTACCCCGGGAAACTGCACCAGTATCGATTACTACCGCCATTTTACCTTTTTCATTCAAAGATGCGAACATATGCTGAATCCAGCCCCAGTCTGCACTGCTGGAAGGAGGATAACCAAAAATGAAGCGATTGTATGGGTCATTCTCATAAGTAGAAGGAGGAAAATTCTGGTTCCACATCGGGTTGGCAGTAACGAGGTCAAATTTTCTGAGCGACCCTTCTGGCGTTAAAAATGCAGGCCTATTCATTGTATCCCCGAGAGCAATCTGAGCTTCCATATCGTGAATAAAAGTATTCATCTTGGCTATGGCAAATGTGGAATGTAGTATCTCTTGTCCATAAAATTTTAGAGGTTCAAGAGAAGAATCCCCTCCATATTTCTCTTTAAATCGCAAATGAGATTTTATCAGTAAACCTCCTGAGCCACAGCAGGGGTCATATATTTCATCCCCGGGCTCGGGGTTCAGTATGTAAGACATCAATATAGCAACTTCTCCGGGAGTGTAAAATTCTCCGGCGCTTTGTCCAGAACCCTCAGCGAACTTCCGCAATAGATATTCATAAGCCCGTCCTAAAATGTCAGCATCTACATCATCTAAGCCCAGCCGGTATCTACCTAAAACATCTATGAGCTCTTTTAATCTATCATCGCTGATAATTCTCTGTCCTGCAGCAGTAGCATTAAAATCTACTGCATCCACAACGCCCTGAAGTTTGGAATTTTCTCTGGCGATGGTGCGAACAGCATCGGTTAGATATTCTCCAACATTGGTGGTCTGTTTGGCAATTTCCTCCCACCTGGTCTTTTTAGGGAGATAAAAACGGACGAGGTTGTGGTCCTGGGCTAATAACTGTTCAACAATCTCCCTTGAGCCGTACTTTTGGGAGAGTCTATTTATTTCATCATCGAATACATCTGAGAGCCTTTTTAAAAATACAAGGGGCAGAATGTAATCTTTATACTTTGGAGCATCGATGGGACCTCTAATTTTACAAGCAGCTTCCCATAACCAGTTTTCCAACGTTTTTACGTCAAGCTCATTTCCCTGCATATTTTAACCTCCCCCGTCCCTTCATAACTACTTTTAGGTCTTTATGGGCATCATTTAAGAACGAACCTTCGTTTAATCCACCAAGGCTTATTGGGTCGAGGTTACTGCGAGCGTATACCTTGGGCAAGACCTCTTTAAGCGAGGGGTTTTCTTTTTCTATTGCGTCCATGTGTTTGTTTTTCGCTGCGTTAATGTTCTTTCGGAGTTTGTCAGCAGCCTTCCAAAGCTGCTTCTCAAGTAGCTCTTCTTGATTTACATTATTATTTCTTTTTTTTGCCATCTATATATTTCCCCCTTTTCTACATAATTGCTCATCAAACAATTTTTTTACTTTATAAAACTAATTAGAAAGAAAAGATTTCAGTTTCTCTAAACTACCTAAAATGCTTGTTTGCTCCTCTTTTACTCTAATCCTTTCAAGAAGTGTTTATCTTTAATATTGTATCATACAATTACCCCATATACAAAATTGGAGAAAAATAATGGAATGATAGAACAGCCTTATAAGAGATATTGGATTTAAAAAGTTTGAGATTTGTAGAGAACAACGAAAATATATTGTTTGTAGGAACACCAGGAGTAGGTAAAACACACTTAGCAGTTTCAATAGCAATAGAAGCGGCAAAACACAGATATTCAACTTA
>DGDO01000035.1:4038-4314 GCA_002385475.1 Candidatus Sordicultor fermentans
TGATTGGCAAGAGATATTTGGTACTCCAATGTTAGCTCAAGCTATTTTAGATAGACTTTTGCATCATTCTCATGTGATTTCAATAAAAGGCGAATCTTACAGACTAAAAGAAAAGCTTGATTTGTTTTCAAATGTTGCTAATTCTTAATTCCATTTTTTGTTCATTTTGGTATTGACTTCTACTTTAACTTCTTCGTTTTGAGCTAAGAAGAGGGGAGGGCTCCGCCCTGAACCCACTTTAAATTCACAAATCTATCTAAAACGCCTATGATTTTG
>DGDO01000080.1 GCA_002385475.1 Candidatus Sordicultor fermentans
TTTGGGTTAGGTAATTCCTCTAAAGAACCTAGGTTAAGGATAGTCCGGTGACGGGGTTTACCACCTACTCTATAACTCTCATAATAATTCTGGAACTACAAAGGGTTTTTAGATAACTTACTAAGAAGAAAGGCTGATAAATCAAGGATCTATACCTCAAGTATACCTGAAAATAGGAGGTTTTTCTGGGAAAAAGGCGCAAGTTGGGTTAAGGGATACGCTTTGATTCCAGAGGTAATCAACAATATGGAGGCAGCAAAAGAATAAAATACAGAAGCTGTCCTGTTGATAGTATAAAGGATGAGTTCGATGAGAATCACTCAAATATTTTTTCAGTTAAAAACTTGACAGGCACCCACCGTTGGAACGTTTTATAAATCTAAGCAATTCCTCTTTGTCATAATACCTTAATGTTGAAGCCGCGACATCAACTTGTTTTATCATTTCACCAATTGTATAAACCATTTTAACTCTTCCAGAACTCGCTTAGATTTTTTATATACAAAGGCTATTGACTTAGAGTTAACTTTAAGCTGTACAATCAAATCATGTTGAGTTCAATACAGACAATTTTAATGAATGGAGGAAAGTTTATATGCAAAAGGTAGTTTTAAATAATGGTGTGGAAATGCCCATTTTAGGGTTCGGCGTTTATCAAATAAATGATGCCGAACTGTGTGAACGCTGTGTTTATGACGCAATTGAAACAGGGTACCGTCTGATAGATACTGCTGCCTCATACAGCAATGAAGAAGCTGTCGGAAAAGCAATAAAAAGGAGCGGTGTTTCAAGAGAAGAACTTTTTATTACTACGAAACTTTGGGTTCAGGACACCGGTTATGAAAACACTAAAAAAGCATTTGAAAGGTCGTTGAAAAAATTGCAGTTGGATTATATTGATCTATATTTGATTCATCAGCCGTTTGGCGATGTGCATTGTTCCTGGAGGGCTATGGAGGAGCTCTATCGTGAAGGATTGATTAGGGCAATAGGCGTCAGTAACTTCCAACCGGATCGTTTGATGGATTTAATAATTCACCACGAGGTAGTCCCTGCCGTGAATCAAATTGAAATACATCCCTTCTATCAGCAAACAGAAAGCATTGAGTTTATGAAGAAATACAATGTCCAGCCAGAAGCCTGGGCTCCTTTTGCCGAGGGCAGAAACAACATTTTTCAAAATGAAGTGCTGATGTCGTTGGCCCAAAAGCACGGTAGATCGGTTGCTCAAATTATACTGCGCTGGCTTGTGCAAAGGGGAATTGTTGCAATCCCAAAATCAGTACACAAAGAAAGAATTGTTGAAAATTTCAGCATATTTGATTTTGAACTTTCTTCAGAAGATATGGATAAAATTGCAGCGCTGGATAAAAAAGAAAGTGCTTTCTTTTCACATCGGGATCCAGAAGTCGTAAAAAGTATTTGTTCACTAAAGAGATAAAGTATTAACTGTATCTTATGGAGGAAAGTAGATAAGATATGAAATTAAAGTTTTTAGTATTTACATTTATTGTTCTCACAGCGTTCTTTTTTACTGCATGGGTCAGCAGCTCTTCACAGAAAAACGAAACAAGCAGTTTTAAACAAAATACTTCTGAAACTGCAAATGTCAAAAATAAATCAACAAATTACGTGCAGAAAAATAACTTAGTGAAGATAAAAAGGTGAGTAGCATGAGCAGTAATTATAAAAAAATAACGACAAATGATTCTGTAATTAATATTATTAATCATCCTGCTTTTGCGGGATTTGGCCAATATATTTTTCCATGGGATGATAGAGTTTATGATGGCGATATGACAATGGGGCAAATAAGCTCTCTTATGCCATATCACAGCCATATTGATGTTGATATTGCAATCAAGGCGCTGAATCGCATGATAGATGATATTAATGCAGAGAAAACAGTGTTTTACAGTATATACACAGAAAAAGAAAAGCAAGAGGATCCAACAAAAAACAATACAGGACTATTCTTTTACCGTGGCAATCCGAGAGCTCCATTCGCAATTATTTGCCCGGGCGGCGGATTTGCTTACGTAGCTTCTTTGCATGAAGGATTTCCATATGCTCTTGAAATCAATAAAAAGGGGTATAACGCATTTGTTTTAAAATATAGAACAGGAAGCGGGCAGAAAGCAACGGAGGATTTGGCGACTGCAATATCCTATATCTTTAAAAATGCCGATGCACTTTCTGTTGGAACAGCCAGCTATTCTCTTTGGGGAAGTTCAGCAGGCGCAAGAATGGCTGCAAATATTGGAACATATGGAGTCTATAATTACGGAGGAGACAACATTTCAAAGCCTGTAACGATAGTAATGGCATATACAGGTCATACCGATTATTCGCAGAATGATCCGCCTACCTTCGCTATTGTTGGTGAAAATGATGGAATTGCACGCCCTTCTACTATGGAAAGACGTATCAATGCTATGAAAGCAAAGGGCATTGATGTGGAGTTTCACAAATATCCGGACTTGGGGCATGGTTTTGGACTGGGAATTGGCACAAGTGCAGAAGGCTGGATAGATGATGCGATAGAATTTTGGAAAAAACATATAACAGAATGAGGAGGAAATAATGTGAAAGTATTATTATAACGAGAGCCCAAATGAGAAAGGATGCACATATCAATTGGTGAAGATTCAGTGTTTCCAAATCCGCTCGACGATGTATCAAGGGCTATCTGGGAGGTACGACGCAACGCCGATGAGTGGGGAATCAATAGTGATCAGATTGCAGTCATGGGATTTTCAGCAGGTGCCTGTGTAGCAGCTATGTCGGCAACCCAATGGAACACTCCGGGGCTTGCCGCGAGACTTGGTGTGCCGCAGGATGGCATTAAGCCGAACGCAGCAGTTATCGTCTATGGTGCAAGCCTGCTGTCGACCATTTTTGATAACGAAGATGATGATTTGATAGTGCCCCCACCGGGCAAGATTACTGCTGATCGCACCCCCGAGGTGGACGTGGTTAACTACGTAGGACCTCATACAGCACCGATGTTTTTCTGGCACAATCGATTTGATAAGTATGTTCCAGTCATAAACCCCATCTTGATGGCAGAGGCGATGATCAAATACAAGCTTCCCTTTGAAATGCATATTTTTCAGAGTGGCGAGCACGGGATGTCTGTATGCAATGAGCTGTTTAATCCGACTGGAGAGAAAATGGATAGAGGTGTGGCCTTGTGGGTACCACTGTGCACCACGTGGCTAAAAAATCTATTTGCAAAGTGAACTACATAACCCAAATACACACCCTGGCCCGAAATCGTTAACACTAAACAAGGGGTTGCATTTTATCAACTTGTTGTATTTCAGCCAGTAGATTTAAAACAAGCTTATGAAGAGAACAAATTGGATAAACGTCTGAGCCCATTTCCGACCTCGACTGTTTATCATCGATGAGGTGGAATACCTTCCTCTGGACAAATTAGAAGCCACTTTATTCTTTCAGCTAATCAGTGGTCGTTATGAGAGAGGAAGTATCATCATAACCAGCAACAAGAGCTTTGGAGAATGGGGGGAGGTGATGGGAGATCCCATCTTAGCTACTGCCTTACTGGATAGGTTACTTCATCATGCTCAGGTGATAAATATCCTGGGTAGCAGCTATCGTCTTAAAGACAGAATAAGAGCCGGAGTTTATGGAGCACCTGACCTTAATTCATCAGGTTAAAAGCTAAGAGGTGGATCAATTTAAGGCCGGCCTTGACGCCGGAAATCTTTCCTTTCCAGTAGTCTTTTATTGTAAAGCCCCGGTTCCGAAGATGGACGAGGATTGTTTCCCACAAATTTTTTTCCTGAATATAGAAGAGGTGACCCGGACATCTACAATCTGAAGAGCCAAAACCAGGAACGGGAAAAGACACTTCAGATATTCCCCGGAGAGCGTTAGCGATGCGGCATTCTTCATTTTCCTCGATCAGGATAACTTCTGTCACCTCTCCCTCAGTCAAAAGATAGTCTATATGCCAGTGAAGTTTCTTATCGTGCCCCAGGTGGCGATTGATTCTCGCTTGTAAATTTTTTCGAGCACTCCCCACATAGAGGTAAAATCCTGGCTTAAACTGGGAAGTTCCCAATTTGCCTATGGTTAATAAGAGCTCTTCCTCTATTTCAATCAAAAGGATATAACAAGCCACCTATAGCGCCTGAGAGATTTCTTTTATCCACTGAGCGATATCTTCTATAACTTGTTTATCCACATGTCCAGGATTTTGATACTCCCCGGGGGTAGATTTTCCCTCCCCCGCAGCGAAAAGGTGATTTAGCCGGGGATAAAGTTTAAACGTAACGTTATCCCGAGAAGAGAGCCCCTCTTTCCAATTGTTGAAATCGACCATGGTGACTTGATAGTCCCTTTCTCCTTGCAAAATAAACAAAGGGCAGGATAATTTGCTTGCCTCAGCTACTGGATTTCTTTTTTCCAGGTCATACCAGTAGCTGGCATAGCTTCCCAATCCCGGCACTATTTCATCTTCTCTAAGCTCGTGGTTTTTTAATAAATCTCTTCCTTTTTTTATCTCTTCCAGCCACTCTTTTTCTTTTTCGTCTATCTGACCATCTAAGGAAAAAATGTATTCCGTCTGTTCTACTACAATCTCCGATAGAGGTCGAGTGGGTCCAGCTAAAATAATAACACCGGCCACTTTACCATCTCGGCGAGCTATCTCTGGAACAAGTTGTCCACCCAGGCTGTGTCCCAGAATAAACACTTCTTGTGGGTTTATTTCTTCCTGGCTGCGCAAAAATTCAAGAGCCGCTAAGGCATCTTCTATGACCTCTTCTTCTACGGTAAACTGGGATAAGTCTTCAATTTTATTTCCGTGGACATAAGTCCGTTTATCGTATCGTAGAGATGCTGTTCCCCGGCTGGCTAAACCCCAGGATAGGTCCCGGAATGGTTTATTGGCCAACAGGGTTTCGTCTCTATCGTTTGAGCCGGAGCCGTGCACTAAAAGGAGAGCAGGAAAGGGGCCTTCTCCTTGAGGCAGGGTTAAGGTACCTGGTAACTCCCATCCCGGAATTCCAAAAACTACTTCTCTTTCTATAATTTTATCTTCTTCCACGTAATCTGGCGTAGAATACTCAACCTGAGAAGAAGGGAGAAGTTGAAATCCAATTATTTTTCCTTCTGTGCTAAATGCTAATTTCGCTTTGAATTCTGCTTTTTCAAATTCGCACCGGGCGTAGACCATCTGATATCCTCCCTCCATGGTTACTCGATAGTCTTTCGCCTCTTCTAACGGGCCTAAATCGCTGGTCAGGTTCTCCCACATTTCCTTTAAGGCTCCCTCGGGTAGCATTTCTTGCACCTCGGGAGCAAAGAGTTCTTCAGCCAAGTCGTATTCTCCTGCACTCAAGTACTGGAAAAAATTTTCCGATAGTTCAAGGAGTTCTTCCCGGGAGAATTTATCTTGTTCCTCTCCCATGGCCGGAGTGGCCATTAAAAAAGAGAGGGTCAAAATAGTCATTATCCATACCCATTTATTCATCATTGCGCCTCCTTCGTCCTATTGTAACACTATTTCTTGATTGTAGTAATCATGTTAATGTGATGAATGTGTAAGTGGACTCTATCATCAAGACAAAATTTTAAAGTGCATTATCTTCTATCTCCTCCTGTTAGCTCTCTATCTATCCTCTTTTATCACTAAATATTGAGAATAGTTTTTCAAGGAGTTGCTTCTTCTATTATCTTGTGAGGACGTACCTATTGTATTTACTGGATGCTCTTACGTGGTCTTACTACTCTGTCCAGCTTTAGAGGTCCATTATATCCACACAATTTGACATAGAGTCCTCGAGCTATTGACATTAATTTAATTTCTTATATAATTTTATTGAAGAGAAAGACAGAGTTCTTTTCTAGCACATTTTGAAAAAATATTTTTAAAAAGATAGAAATCTTTCCCCTCCTTACACTAAAGAGAGGTCGGAGTATTCCAGCCTCTCTTTAGTGTTTTTAAAAGAGAAAATTAAATTTAATTTCTCCCCACCCATTGACAAATC
>DGDO01000111.1:0-1090 GCA_002385475.1 Candidatus Sordicultor fermentans
ATCCAAGTTTTTGCTTTTTCTTTTATGTGGTAAAATATAAACGTAAAATGGGGAGTTTTGAGGTGTGAAAATGCTTAAGGAAATAGATATGGATGTCCAGCTTTATGATAAAGTGAAAAAATTAGAACACGAGATTGGGGAGATAAAATTAATGTTATTAAAATTAGGAAGGATAAAAAAGGCTGGAGAACCAATTTCATTAGAAGGTATTTGGGGAGGGATTGAAGTTACAGAAGAAGATATTAAAGCTTCTAAAAAATCTCTTTTTCCTCAAGACTATAATGACCTGTAGGATTTTAAAGTGTCATTCTTTGTAGCTGATACCCATTCTCTGGTGTGGTACTTCACCGGAAGCAAAAAATTAGGGCAAAAGGCTCTTGAAGTATTTAGAAATTCGTTATCGGGAAAAAGCATAATATTTATCCCCACAATTGTCCTTGCAGAGATAATTGATATTATAGAAAAGAAGCGCATTAGCGTTAATTATGAGGAACTATTAGATGAGATAGAGAAAGGTAGTAACTTTGAAATCTATCCTCTTGATGTTAATGTATTAAAAACACTGAAAGAGATAAAAGGTATCTCTGAGTTACATGATAAAATTATAGTGGCAACAGCTAAATTACTTGAGGCAAAGGTAATTACGAAAGACGCAGATATACAGAGCTCTAACATGGTTAAAACAATATGGTAGTGTGAAAAAAAGACAGACTGCTTATGGACCCCTCGTAGAACCATTCAGGGGTGATGTCTCTTTTCCGTCATGCCTGAAATTTAGCGAGGCATCCACACCATCCCACGTCATTCCCGAAATTTTTAATCGGGAATCCAAACGCTTTTAAAACCATGGACCCCTGATAGATACATTCAGGGGCAGGCTAAAAACGGCTTAAAAATTGCCGGGGTGACGAACAAGGGGTGATAGAAGCATTCAGGGGTGACAACCCTCCTTCTCGTCATGCCTGAGCGCTTTTATCAGGCATCCATACCTTTGCTTTTTTCTTTTTGGAACCATAGGGATGTCCCCTACCATTGTTTGGATTCCTCGTATAAACATTTAGGAATACACCCCCCTCCGTCATTCCCGAAA
>DGDO01000111.1:1290-3218 GCA_002385475.1 Candidatus Sordicultor fermentans
GGAATCCAAGTTTTTGCTTTTTCCTTTTGTCCTTCTATTGTGAACCATAGGGATGTCTCCTTCCATTATTTGGATTCCTGATAAAGACACTCAGGAATGACAGATAAGGTGATGATAGAGGCATTCAGGAATGACGGACAACGGGATGATAGAGGTATTCAGGGGTGACGAGCAGGGTGGTTTTTCCCCGCGTTATTTTTTATCTTTTTCTTTTGTCTTTTTGTGTTTTTATTCTTTTGTCTTTTCGGGGTTTATAAGGGGGCAGCGCCCCTTTATAGTTCTGCGCCGCAGGCTACCTGTTTCTCTCCCAGTGCTTTTTTATTTAAGTCCTTGCTTTTTCGGGGGGTTATAGGGGGGATAAGCTTCCCCCTATCGATGTACCGTGATTTTCTTGTGCTCATTCTATCTCCTCAAATATATCTCTTTCCGCTTCTCGGCTTACTGCAAGGTTGTCGGCTTCCTTTATCTTTGCAAGCATCTCTCTTACCTCTTCCTTGCTTTTAATATTTTTCTTCCAGAGAGCTTTTAAAATCGCCTGGAGCGAGATAACAAAAACACCCTCTCTCTTTGCAAATTCTCTCGCCTTTATGTCATTGGTGGCAAATACAGCCCCTTCTTTTTTACAATAGGCGATGGCTTCGAGCTCTCCTTTACCCAGGGTAAAGTTGTGTTGAAATCTTTCGTATTCCTCCAGTGCTTCTTTACTCAATGGTACCGTCTTTACTCTGGAAAGGACTTTTAAGGGGAAGGAGTAGCCGTACTCAAGAGGTGCGGAGATTTCATCTCTTATCTTCGGTGTTACCGCTATTTTCTCATCAAAAAGATGGCTCAATGTTCCAATCTCATCTACTTTTGCAAACATACTCAGGATATCGGTATCGAAAATAATCATCCTTCTAAAATTTTCTTGGTCTCCTGGTCAAGCTCGTCTGCCGTTATATCGGGGACAGGGATTTTAATGCCTCTGCTTTTGAGAAGCTCCTTAAAATCCTCTATATTTAATCCACCAATTTCAGAGGCCCGGGCAAGAGATACCTCTCCTTTTTTATATAGCTCCGCTGCTACATCCACTCTTAATTCTGGTTTTTCCCTGATAAGAGCTCGCAAAGCGTCTTCTATAAGCTCTTTTCTGCTGGAATATCTTCCTGACTCAACCAGTACCTCTTCTATTTTATTCAATACCATTTCCATCTTCTCACCTCCTTCTTACGTCTCAAGATTTCAGGAGACTATAAAATCTCTTATACTCTATGTCTTGTCATTAACCTGGTGGCTCAATCTTTCCTGATTTTTATATCTTGTATCCCTTATCTTGTATAAAAAGAGACGGCGAAATCACATTAAACGCTGCTTATGGGTTTCAGGCCTCCTATACTACTAAATATCAAGGTTGATTCCTCAATAGAGAGAAGCTGGTCTGATTATCCACCCTTCGAAGGCTTCTCTTAATACGCAAAGACGCTCATCCGGAGTTTTTCCTCTGCCCACACACCAGGATAAGAAGGAATCTCTCCAAAGAATGTACCATCTTCGAGCATTTTATATTTTGCCTCATGTATTAGCTGCTTATGCAAAAGCTGTTAACAAAATAATTATAACATTAAATAATAGAAAAGGAGCGAGGCATCCACTCCCTTCTTTCCTATTCGGTTGTCTTTTGTTTTTGTCTTTCTCTCCTTTGGGGGTTATAGGCGCTATACCTATGGTTTCTGCTTCGTCGTTGCGAGCTTGTGGTATCCTGAGCTTTTAATATAATGTAGCTTGCTTTTTAAAATGGAGAAGAGAATGTTTTCTTATGTTCTCTCCTGCATTTGCCCTTAAATTATTTAGACCCCTCGTAGAACCATTCAGGGGTGACCTCCCTTTTTGTCATTCCCGAAATCTTTAGTCGGGAATCCAAATACTTTAAATACTGTGGACCCCGGCTT
>DGDO01000111.1:3336-3495 GCA_002385475.1 Candidatus Sordicultor fermentans
TGACGAGGAGGTGGGAATCCAGATACTTTCAATACTGTGGACCCCTCGTAGAACCATTCAGGAATGACGAATAAGGGATGATAGAGCCATTCAGGGGTGACGACCTCCCCCGCCGTCATGCCTGAAATCTTCAATCGGGAATCCAAAGGCTTTTAAATA
>DGDO01000007.1:0-4675 GCA_002385475.1 Candidatus Sordicultor fermentans
GGGTGAGAATTTTCTCCAGCCTTACTGCTCCGTCTTTTTCCGGTTCTCTTAATCATCAAAATATTCCCTCTGCTAGTTTAGAATCGAGATAATACCTTACTCTTTCTGGATTCATAAAATGACTCTATCCATTCTCCCCACCTCTTTGACTTATCTTATCCTATTTTATACCTATTTTATCAAGGAAAAAAACAAAAAGAACTCTTTTTTGTAAAGATGGAGGAATTTTATCGGTTCTCTTTTTTCCTGAACTTTATTTGTAATTCTTGACGTAAAAAGGACGTAAAAAGTGGAACAGCTTAACAGCCCCTCTTTTCTACTTTTCCTGAAGATTAGCCACTCCACCCTTTAATTTTCAGGGTGACATTATCGCAGAATAAGCACATTGAGGCAACTTTCCTCTTTACTGGAAATCTTTCCAGTGTTAAGATTCAATGACTGAAGCTAAAATGTAAAGTTAGTAGTTCCTTATTATTTCCCTGAGGAGGAAGTTTATGTTGAAGCCAAAACTGATGTTGGCAATATCTCTTCTTATAGCAGTCTCAATTATTGTATTTTCTATTCCTCAAGTAACTTTAGCTAACCAGCCTATTAAACTTTCAGTTAATGGCGAGGATATAAAGACTGATATTCTACCCCAAATTATTAATGGGAGAGTTATGGTTCCCGCAAGATGGGTAGCTGAAGCCCTGGGAGCTAAAGTACACTGGGGCGAGGAAACTAAAACAGTAGAAATTTCTACCCAAAATTGGCTTCTTCAATTAGAGAAAATACTTCACCAGGCTGAAGAAGAATTTGCTCTAACACCTGATGCAAAAGGAGAAATAAAAAGGCTGTGGAGAGTAGGAGATAACTACATCCTATTAGAAAATGTATGGTATAGGGACTATGATTATTGGCTCTGCAATACCTATACAGGACAAAAAAACTGGATTGTTTCTTTTATAGAAAATGCCCGGGTGGAAAAAATTGATGATAACGAGATCATTTTCATTGCTAAAGGAGGCGGCGATACCGGTGACTACGATTTCCCTTATCTTCTCCGTTACAATCTGGAAGAGAAGGAATTATCTCGCACGCAGATGTATTTGCAACGTGATGTAGCTTTCGGAGCCGTTAGCTCCTGGAGCCTTCTCCTCGAGAAAGTCTCCTTGCAAGGTGAAGATATAATTCTCAACTTAAAAGTTGCTCCTGACCAGATATTGGCAGGTGGGTTCAAAAAACCTCTAACTATTGTCGACTATCAGAGAGATTCCATTTCTATGCGCATTTATGGCGTTACCACCAAGAAATACGATAATCAGGTTATTGAACCTGACCACCATTTAATTAAAAAGGTAGAATGGAGAGCGTTATCACCCGATGAACCAGTGAAAAACCCGGAGCTACTCCAGATGGATTTCCCTTACGGTGCCGCTTTAGAAAACATAAATTTTAATCGACCCTCTATAGAAGTAAAAATCTATACTCCAGAAAAAGTAGCTTACAACGTTAGCACTAAAATAGAGGATGATAATCTCATCTATACCATTAAATTCAATCCGCCGCTAAACTCTCATAGCCGGTAAAATCGAATCATAATATCCCGCAAAATCTGTTATTTACAATAAGGAGTAAATCCTTTATCGCTTCTCCTGTCCGTCATCCTAAATGTATTTATCACCCTTTAGGTGTCACTCCTGAATGTATTTATCAGGAGTCTACATTATTTAAGGACGAAGGCCTTTAGATTCCCGATTAAAGCGCTCGGGAATGACAGGAAGGGGCCGTCACTCCTGAATGTATTTATCAGGAATCTACATCTATATTACTTAAAGACAAGAATGTTTAGATTCCCGATTAAAGCGCTCGGGAATGACAGAAAAGTACTATAAGGGGACGCCGCCCCCTCATAACCCCTGAAAAAAACGACAAATATGAAAAACAAAAACTACTGAGGAAGGAAATGCGTCTTCCTCAGTAGATGCCTGATTAAGGATTTCAGGCATGACAGAAGGGGAAGCCCTTGAAGGGAGACCCCTGTTTTTCCTTCTCCCTTGATTCCTTTTCCTTTCCCTCATTTTTAGTTAGGGTGAGGGTGAAGTTTCCACAATAATCTTATTTGCAACAGCTTACTCCTCTCCTTATCTCTCCCGCAAAAATAGTAAGAAAATCCAGGGTTGTCACGGGAAGGAATATACGACCCTCACGATGACGCCCGGAATAAATTGCCATAGTAATGCCCTGGCACAAAAAATGAATAAAGCATAAAAAGAAACATTACCATGGATTTTGCGGTTAACTATGGCTGACTATGAATTGCATGGTAAAATACCATAAAAACGTAAATAATCTTATGAAGCGCTATTTATTTTTCGATGAGGACAAAATGGAAAACCAGAAAGAACAGCAACAATCTATTGTTTTGCTCATTATTTTCTTGCTAGCCTTAGCGACTCGCCTCTTACTCGCTCCCTTTATTCCTGGATATGTCACCGATGTAAGGTGTTTTAAAGGATGGGCAGACCAGGTAGCAAAAGTAGGATTTTCTCGGTTTTACTCAAGCGATATGTTCGTCGACTACCCTCCAGGATATATCTTAGTTTTATACCCTATCGGGAAAATTCGGTTGCTATTTAATCTAGATTTCAATTCTCCTCTCTTCCTCCTCCTGATAAAATTACCCTCTTTGATTACCGACCTGGCTACCGGATATTTGCTCCTCTGTGCTGCTCGAAAAGCCAAACTTAACTTTTCTCTTTCTCTCCTTTTGATTTTGTATCTCTTTAACCCTGCCATCCTTATCAATTCTGCTGTCTGGGGACAGGTCGATTCTTTCTTTACTTTCTTCGTGCTTCTTTCTTTGTGGTTCATAGAGGAAAAACGTTTTCCCCTTGCCTCATCTACTATGGTATATGCTCTCCTCGTAAAGCCTCAAGCCCTTTTCTTTTTCCCTATTTTACTCTTCGCGCTTTTAGAAAATAAAAACTGGAAAGCCTTCTTTAAGAGTGTAGTTTCTGGATTGGTGGTACTTTTCTTGGTGATTCTTCCTTTCTCCTGGGGAAATGGAATCTACTGGCTGATTCAGAAATACCAGGGAACTATTTCTTCTTATCCTTATGCTTCACTCAATGCTTTTAACTTTTTTGCTCTAACCGGAGGGAACTGGGTAGAGGAAACTCATCCTTTTCTTTTTCTCAACTATAAAACCTGGGGCTATATCTTTCTCTTAACTATATCAGGAACTGGGGCTTTTTTATTTTTCCGGTGGAAAAACCCCTATAAAATCTATCCTTTAAGTTTTTTCCTCATCAGTTCTATTTTTATGTTTAGTTCTAAAATGCACGAGCGCTATCTATACCCGGCTCTGATTCTGGCTCTTCTCGTTTTTGTTTATTTTCCCCATCGCCGGATTTTGCTCACTTATTCAGGGTTTAGCATAACCCATTTCCTAAACGTGGGGTTAGTGCTCCTTTATAGCTGGTATAATGTTTTCCACCTGTCCCGGTATAGCCCTTATGTTTTAGCCATTTCTCTATCTAACCTTCTTCTATATGTTTATGCTCTTTACGCTGGTTTTCATCTTTTCCAGAATAAAAAGCCGATGACTTCTAAAGAAAGTCAGGTTCTATCTCCCTAACCAATTAATAATTCCAGAACTACGGGATAAAGAGTCCTGTGCCAATATATGCAAAAACATTTTCTTTAATGGTGTGAACGGGAGAAACATCTTTCTCCAGCAAACTCTATGCTCCTCAGACCCTGAAAATCCGCTTTAGCATCTCAATAAACACTTTCCCCGGAAAGGGAAACTTAACCTCTCTTCTTCTGCTGAGGAGTTATAATCAAAAGTTGCGTATGGCCAAATGAAAACAAAAACAGGCGGCAATACTGGGGTGAAATTTCAAAGAAAAAATATCACCTTAATTTCTAAAAGGAGAATACGCCATGAAAAAAGAAAAGCAGATTAAGGAGAAACTAAGCAAAATAAAGGCTACCGGATTTTTCTCAATAACGTTTTCCCTCACTAAAAAATCAAAGAAAGCTTTAAGGTATTTTCGGCAAAAATTAAAAGTAGCAGGTTTAATATCATCGGAGAAATACTTGAGGATGGAAGCTCTAAGCTCTTTTTCTAAGCGCAAAGCGTTTAAAAAAGCTTGAGACATGAAACTTATAATTGTGGATAGTTCTCGGAGCTTTACCTTCAGCCTTCTTTTCAAACAGAAATAGCTCCAAGAAATTTTCCAGCTTTCGAGTTGAGGAAGTTTTACTACTTGCCCCACAGAAATCGCCTCTTTCTGGGAGTGGATTTTATAGTCACTGGACTCAGGGGTTTTTAGAGAGAGTAGAGAAGGCGAAAATAGCTCTGTGAAGGCTGGCGCGCCCGAGAGGATTTGAACCTCCAGCCTACGGCTCCGGAGGCCGTCGCTCTATCCGATTGAGCTACGGGCGCATGCCCAAAATCCTGATTTACTTGCTACTATTTTATATTTTATGCTTTTCTCTGTCAATGAATCGTTAAGGCTATTTGAAAAATCATGCCTTCTACAGAACATAATTCCTTCTTATACTCAAGATACATGTTTATCTTTATAGGTCTTGAACTTTCCCCTTTATAACCCCGATCGTAGGGGTAGACCCCTATAAACCCCTGAAAAAAGGACAAAAACAAAAGGCAGAAAATATAAAAACAAAG
>DGDO01000007.1:4902-10721 GCA_002385475.1 Candidatus Sordicultor fermentans
TATTAGCTTTTAAATCTCTCTCTGTTCAGCTTCAGCATTGTTTATAACCAGAACCTCATTCAGAAAAAGCCTTTAGTTAAGCTCTCGAGGCTCGAAAGCAACTGGTAACTGACTTGTCATAGGCTTTTATAGCGATTTCTCCCCTTTTTCCCCCCTTCGCAGTAATTTCTTGGTCCAGAGCAAAGGGAGAAAGATTTTGATGATAGATTCTGAAGCACCAAAGTATGAAAAACAACTTCCATTCCTCTCCAATCTGTGAATACCGGTATATTATATTCACGAGACCTTAACCTTCACATGATTTATGTGTTCTGCAAAATATACACCACTAAACCAGATGGCGAGGTCTTTCTGGCCATGATTAAAAATGCCACAATTCTGGAGACAAATACTGGCTTTTAGCTTCAGAGTGCTACTCTGGTCTTAGGGGAAAGTTCAGAAGGATCTATCTCGATTATGCAATAGTTGTAGCAGTTGACAACCCGGGTATTAAAAAGCTGGTCTTCTCGACTTTGATTGTGGTCATAGATGTGAACGTGGCCATGGAGGTGGTAACGGGGTTGATATTTTTTGATGATATGGGTAAAGGTGGAAAAACCCCGATGAGCGAGATCGCTTCCCTCATGAACCCCCTGGGGAGGAGCATGGGTTACCAGAATATCTAAAAACCTTCCATAGCGGATTTTACACCACCGGAGTGAGGGAAGTAACCGCAGGTATTTAAAATACATCTCTCTTTCGGTGTATTGATGGATGCCTCCATTGTACCAGTAGGAACCCTCTAACCCAGCGATAATTATTCCCTGGTAAGTAATCACTTTTTCATCTAAATTTGTCCCTCCGGCCAATATCCTCTTTCCCCCCGAGGGGTCGTGATTTCCATGGACAAAAAAGAGGGGAACGTTGAGATTGGTAACTATGAAGTCAAGATAGTGCTCAGGAAGGTCTCCGCAGGAAATGACGCACTCTACGTCTTTAAACCTTTCCTGGCAAAAATCACTATAAACTCGGGGGTCTATCCGATCGCTTACGGCTAAAATCTTCATTTATTGAATTATACAATAGGTTTGAAATTATGTTAAGAAAAACTACCAAATTATAGCGCAAAACAACTTACAGCGTGAGATTAAAATAAAAAAACAAAAAAATGAGAAAAAACTAAAATAATTGCGCCGGGAAAATATATTCCCGTACTACAGCGGGAACCCTCATAGCTCTCTCCTTGAAAAAATTTTCCATAGAAGGGAACATTACAGCGTTCTTTGTGGTTAACTATGATTTGTAGTATAATAGGGAGCGAATTTAAAAAAGGTGAAAAGCTATGAAACGAGATTATTACGAAGTCTTGGGAGTAAGCAGAAACGCTACCTCAGAAGATATAAAAAGAGCCTACCGTCGCCTGGCTCGTCAATATCACCCTGATGTCAATCAAGGAGATAGCAACGCGGCAGAAAAATTTAAAGAGATTAACGAAGCTTATCAGGTGTTATCTGATGAGCAAAAGAGAGCTACTTACGATCGTTTTGGCCACTCTGCTTTTGAAGGAGCTAATCAGGGAAACTATGGGGGATTTGGAGCAGATTTTGACCCCTTTGCTGATTTTTCTAACTTTGGCGATATTTTTGACTTCTTCTTTGGTGGAGGAACTCAGTATCGTAGAGAGCGCCGCCCCAAAGCAACGAAAGGGCAGGACATAAAAATAGAAATTACCTTAGAATTTGAAGAAGCAGCTCGAGGAGTGGAAAAGGAGATTTCTTTCTCCCGGACAGAGATTTGTTCCGATTGCCAGGGAATAGGAGGAAAGAAAAAAGTTGCCTGTCCTCATTGCCAGGGAAAAGGAGAAGTTCGTCATACCCAAACTTCCTTGTTCGGTTCGGTGGTTACCTCTCGACCTTGCTCTTATTGTCAGGGTCGGGGATGGATAGCAGAAGACCTTTGTTCGTCTTGTCGAGGAAGCGGTAAGCTCAAAAAGGAGAGAAAAATTAAAATCAAGATCCCCGCTGGAGTGGATAGCGGTTACCGCTTGCGTGTGGCTGGAGAGGGAGAAGCGGGAGAAAATGGAGGACCACCGGGTGACTTATATGTTCACATTAAGGTCAAACCTCATCCAGTTCTGGAGAGAAAAGGCTCAGACCTCTATTATGATCTGGAGCTGAGTTATCCTCAATTGGTTCTGGGCGATGAAGTAGAAATACCCACCTTGCGAGGCACAGAAAAGATCCGTATTCCTGCTGGAACTGAAAGCGGAGCTTCATTGCGTCTGCGGGGTAAGGGATTACCTGACCCCCGGATTGGTAGCCGGGGAGATCAAATAATCAGAGTCAAACTCCGTATGCCTCGTCGGTTAACTCTGGAGCACCGACAGGCTCTGGAAAAGCTTATGGAACTAGAGCGAGTAGAAAACAGCCTCGAAGGAAACGGTGACAATCGCAAACAAAGCGGAGTATTTGAGCGCTTAAAGGAGGCTTTTAATCGCCCTGAGTAATAATGAGTCGTTTCCTCTTTTACTCTCCTTTGGTAACCAATGAAGTAATTTTACTCTCTCCAGAGGAGAGCCATCATCTCTTAGTAGAAAGAATAAAACCTGGTTCTTCTGTCTTCCTGTCCGATGGAAAAGGAAACTTATTTCGGGGAATTTATGAGGGAGAAAAAAGAGGGAGAGCCCAGATAAGAGTGGAAGAAAAAGTAGGGGAAGAAAAGCGGAGTTTTGATCTTGTGGTGTGGCAAGCCGTTTTGAAAAGTCCCTCCCGGATGGACTGGGTAGTAGAAAAATTGACCGAGATAGGAGTATCACAGATAGGTTTTTTCTCCTCCCATCGTTCACTTAAAAGCACTATCCCTCCAGAAAAAATGGAAAGATGGGAGAAAATCGTTCTGAGTGCCTGCAAACAATCAGGGAGAACAATTTTCCCTGATTTGATATTTTTAGAGCAATGGGAAGATTTTATATTTTCCCTTAGTAATTCTCCTGGAACAGTGATTTTAGCCGACCCGGAAGGAAATGAAGCTCTCTGGTCTTTTCTCCAGGAGAGAAAAGAGAGGAGTTTTCAAATAGTGATAGGACCAGAAGGTGACTTGACCAGAGAAGAAAGAGAAGAAATTTTAAAAAAAGCCCAGGGGAAACGTATAAAGTTAAGTAAAAAAATTTTGCGGAGTGAAACAGCCAGCCTTTTTTCTGCCTCAGTAGTAACTTCTTTTCTGGAGGACACATGAAAGTAGCGATAAAGACTTTAGGATGTAAAGTAAATCAGGTGGAAAGCGATATATTAACCACCACTTTTTCCCAGGAAGGAATAGAAGTGGTAAATTTTGGAGAGAAAGCTGACCTGTATATAGTGAACAGTTGTGCAGTGACCAGAGAAGCAGAAAACAAAACTCGACAACTGGTAAACAGAGTCTTGCGAAATAACCTTGCCCCTCGAGTAATATTGACCGGCTGTTATGCCCGCCTGATCTCTCAGGAGGAGAAAAATCCATTTGAGGAGCCGGTTTTTTTGTTACCCGATTTTCCCAAAGAAAAAGAAATTTTAAATTTAGTGGGAAAATGGTGGGGGAAAAAGTTTACTCTTGCTGAATACCCCCTCCCCTCTCGAGCTCGTGTCTGGCTCAAGATAGAAGATGGTTGCGATCATTTCTGCAGCTATTGCTTAATTCCCCACCTTCGAGGCAATATAAAAAGCGAGAAAAAAGAAAAAATTATAAGGCAAGCTCAAGCACTTGAGAGAAGAGGAATAAGAGAAATAGTCCTTTGTGGAGTGAATTTAGGCTATTACGGAAAAAATAGAGGAGAAAAGGAGCTCATCAACCTTTTAGAAGAGTTGGTGGACAATACCACTCTGGTGCGTTTTCGGTTGAGCTCTTTTGAGCCATTCCTGCTGGATGAAGAATTCATTAAGCGTTACTTTTCGCTGCAAGATAGAGTTTGTCCTCATTTTCACCTTCCTCTGCAGAGTGGTAGCGACCGAGTTTTGAAAAGCATGAGGAGAGGCTACGACACTGCTTATTATCGAGATCTTGTTTCTCTGCTGCGCAGCTACTGTTCTGCAGTCGCCATTTCCACTGATATCATAGTGGGATTTCCCGGAGAAGAAAAAGAGGATTTTGAAAACACCATCAGCTTTTCTCAAGAAGTAGGCTTTTCTCGAACTCACATTTTTGTGTTTTCTCCTCGCCCGGGAACGCCAGCTTTCCTCTGGGAAAAAGAAAAGGGAATCCCCAAAAAAGAGAAAAAAAACCGAGAAAAAATTCTCCGGGAAGTGGCCAGGGAAACTCAAAAAAATTATCACCGCCTTTTCCTGGGTGAAAAGCTGAAAGTCTTAGTAGAATCAGTACAGGATGGGATGGGCTCAGGGTATTCTGAAAATTATATACCAGTTAAATTTAGAGGAAACCCCGAAGAGGGAGAAATAGTAGAGGTAACAATAGAAAAAGAAGAAAATGGTTTTTTAGAAGGGAAATCATAACTCCTCTACATAATAAAAGTTTAGAAAAAGCAGCCCACAGCGTAGAAGAGAACTATAAGGGAGTAAAATCCCATATGGCTGACTCCCGGAAGAGTGAAAAAAACAGAACTACCTGCAGCACTAAACAAAAGTGAGAAAGGCAGAATGAAAAAAACAAGAACTACTGAGAGAAAAAAACAGACAGCCTACGGCGTAAGCAAAAAAGAAAGAAACTGAAAACGCAGAAGAACAAAAACTAATGAGAGGATAAAATACCCCTCGGTAGATTTCCGATTAAAGATTTCGGGCATGACAAAAAAAGAACAATAGGAAAACCTCCCCTATAACTCCTCGAAAAGGACAATATAGAAAGACTGAATAATAACGCTGAAAAAATATCGTGGTGTTGAGAAATAAAAAGTGTCTCTCCCGACTTGCGATAAACCGTTCAGGAAATTACCACATAGACGAAAAGACGAGCCCCAATGACAGTTCAGAAAGAATGTATTACTGTAGAAAAGAATATTGCAATGGTTTTGCGGTTAACTATAATTGAAACTATATAATTTAAGAAGTCGTATACTCAAGAGGAGGTGAAAAAGTGCGGAAATGGTGGATTATCTTAATATCAGTATTATGTTTCCTTTCTTTCTTCCCCGGAAAGGGATATACTCAGGAAGAGCTTTTATCAGTTAGAGTAATAAAGTGTACACGCCCCCACTATCTAAAAGCAGAAGTCATCTCTCCCGATGAGGGAAAGGAAGTTTCGATAAAGTTAGCAGGAATCAAGTCTCCAATAGGGCGAGCTGAAATCTATAAAAAAGCGCTAAAAAGAGTGAAAGAGCTAACTTTAAATCAGGACTTAAAGTTTGATTTTGCTTTAGGCTACAGCGAGGAAGAGGAAGTATGGGTGGGGTATCTTTATATACCGGAAGGAGATGAGTGGAAAATAGTTAATGCTGAACTCCTAAGGGAAGGGTTGGTAGAATTAGACGAAAAAACAGCAGGAGAAAACATGCTGGGTTATTTAATTTCTGCTCAAGAAGAAGCACAGGAACAAAAAGTAGGATTATGGTATTTGCCTGAACCTCAAAAAAGAGAAAAGAGAGAGGAGTGTCCCGGTTGCATAAGATAAAAAAAAGTTTGAAGCCTCAAAATTGGTTCATTTTATTAATTTTAGGACTGAGTAGCGCTTTTTTGCTTTACGGCTGCGTACCAACACCGACTCCCCCCGAGAAAGCACCAGATTTTACTCTCCCGGACATGGAAGGAAACCTCTTTACTTTGAGCGAAAAAGAAGGGCAACCAGTAGTACTTTGCTTTTTCAAGACCGATTGCCCGGCTTGTATTAGAGAAGTACCTTACCTCAACGCTATT
>DGDO01000070.1 GCA_002385475.1 Candidatus Sordicultor fermentans
AGATGTGTATAAGAGACAGTCTCTGAGCTGGGCTTTCATCGTAGATGTTTTAAGGCATAGCATATTGCCTGCTATTTCTCTCATAATCATTGGAATTGGCTGGTGGTTTTTAAGTATGAGGTCGATGACCTCCAATGTGGTAGCTGAAGATTATGTTACCTATATAGAATTTGCAGGCCTGCCCAGACATAAGGTGCTGTTCAGTTATGTCATGAGAAACGCCATACTTCCCCAGGTAACTGCTTTGGCTCTACAAATAGGAGGTATATTTAATGGAGCGGTTATAACTGAGGTAGCTTTTTCTTATCCGGGGGTGGGGTTATTATTAAAAAATGCCATTACTAACGGAGACTTTAATTTGATGATGGGGATTGCGGTTTTTTCAATAATAGCTATAGCTACTGCTTCCTTGGTTATAGATTTATTGTATCCTTTGTTTGATCCAAGAATAAGATACAGATAAGGTGATGAGATGTTTGTTATCTTAAAAGATCTCCTTAAACGAGATAAAAAATTTCTTTTTGGTTTTATCGTGGTATGTATTTTGGTTTTTTTAGCTATATTATCGATTTTTTCTCCCTATGATCCCCGAAGCTGGAGTGTGGTTCCCAAGGACAGGCCTCCCAGTTTTCAATATATTTTAGGAACCAACTCGATGGGGCAAGATATATTTTGGAACACCACTCATGCGTTGAAAAATTCTTTCGTATTGGGAATAACCACCGCGGTTGTGGCTACTATTATCGGTACTATTGTGGGCCTGATAGCAGGGTATAGAGGGGGAACACTGGACAAAGTTTTAATGTCTATAAATGATAGTTTCATAGTTTTACCGTCTTTGCCAATTCTTGTCTTTCTCTCTTTCTCTTTAAGGGGAAAAATGACCATGTTTGTTCTAGGATTGACGCTTTCCGTATTCTCATGGCCCTGGGGAGGCAAACAAGTCCGGGCACAAGTCTTAAGTTTAAGAGAGAGAGAATTTACTTACACATCTGTTTTTTCGGGAATGAATATGTGGAAGGTAGTTTTTCGAGAACACTTGCCTTTTGTTATTCCGTGGGTTATCGCAAATTTTATAAATACGATACTATGGGCGCTGGGAATGGAAATTACTTTGTCAGTGCTTGGCTTAACAAGTTTGGAAACTCCTACAATTGGAACCACAATTCACTGGGCTATGCAATATCAAGCCATCTTTAGAGGAATATGGTGGTGGTTGCTTACCCCTATAATTCTTTGTGTCTTGCTTTTTGTTGCTTTGTATATGCTTTCCGTGAGTATAAGTGAGTTTTTGGATCCGAGAACCCGGTTGCAAAGAATAAAGATGGGAGGTTAATTATAGATGTCGCTTCTGGAAGTGGAAAATCTCTCTGCTTATTACATCACCCATGCTTATGGGGTACAAAGAGATGTCCGAGCAGTAGATAATATTACATTCTCAATGGAAGAAAATGAAATTGTGGGGTTAGCAGGGGAGTCGGGCTGCGGGAAAAGTACTTTAATCAAAGTACTTTTAGCTATAATAAAACCTCCTCTCCGGGTTTTGAGCGGTCAAGTTAACTATTCTTACGACGGTAAAAAATTCAACCTCCTGACATTAGAGAGAGAACAACTAAGAAAGGTCCAGTGGGAAGATATATCTTATATTCCCCAAGGCTCTATGAGCACTCTGAACCCGGTGAGGAAAATTAGAAAAACTTTTGAGGATGTTATAAAAGCTCATAAAAAGAGTGAAAGTAGAGAGGAATATGAAAGACTTATGGAAGAGCATATAAAATACCTGGGCCTTCCTTTAGAAGTTTTAGATTCCTATCCCCACCAACTTTCTGGAGGCATGAGACAAAGAACTACAATAGCTCTGGCAACTATTCTGAAGCCTAAAATAATATTTGCTGACGAACCTACCACAGCTTTGGATGTTGTGGTTCAAAGAGGAGTAATACAGATGCTTAAGCAATTACATGAAGAACAAAAAAATACGATGCTGATAGTAACTCATGATATGGCGGTACATGCTAATGTGGCAGAAAAGATAGCGATTATGTATGCGGGAAAAATAGTGGAAATAGCTGAGAAAAAAGAGTTATTCACCGCTCCGAAACACCCTTACTCTCAATTTTTAATACAGTCTTTACCCAGGATTGGAGATAAGAGGCGAAGGACCAGTGCTCCCGGGAACCCCCCATCTTTAGCTGATCCTCCACCTGGATGTCGATTCCATCCCCGATGCCCTTATGTGAAAGACGTATGTAAGAGGCATATACCTAAGCTCATAGAGTATGAGGAATCTCATAATATAGCTTGTTTCTTATACTCCTCTGAAATAGAGGAAGGTGAGGAAATTGTCCAGGAAATTATTAGAAGTTAAAAGTGTTGTAAAAATCTTTCATATAGGTGGAAGATTTTTAGGGACTAAATTAAAGGCAGTTAATAATGTGAGTTTTGATATAGATTCCGAAAAACCTGAAATATTAACTTTTGCAGGGGAAACAGGTAGTGGAAAGACAACGCTGGCCAGGATGATTCTGGGGCTGGAACAACCAACTTCGGGAGAAATAACATACAAGGGGAAAAACGTCAGCCATATCCAGAAAAGAGAAGAATTACTAGAATACATGAAAGAAGTTCAACCCATATTTCAAAACCCCTTCGAAACTTTTAATCCCCTGAGAAAAGTAGATTCTTATCTTTTCGAAACAGCGGGAAATTACAATTTGGCAAAAACTAAGGGAGAAAAAGCGAAATTAGTTGAGGAAGCCTTAAAATCGGTGGGACTGACTTTAAATGAGGTGCAGGGTAGATACCCTAATGAATTGTCAGGAGGACAGCTACAAAGAACATCGGTAGCGAGAGCCTTAATAACAAGGCCTTCTCTGCTAATAGCTGATGAGCCTGTTTCTATGGTTGATGCCTCTTTGCGAATGTCTATAGTCAACTTATTCAGTGACCTGAAAGAAGAATACAACGTTACTGTTTTATACATAACCCATGACCTTGCCACTGCATACTATATAAGTGATAGGATTGCGATAATGTTGAGAGGGGATGTAGTAGAGTTTGGAAATATCGACAAAGTTATGCTTTCTCCACTTCACCCTTACACCCAAATATTGTTAAAATCGGTTCCCCAACCAGATCCCGAGGGAACGTGGAAAGAAGATATAAAACTATCTTCTCTTGAAGTAAAAGAGTTTTCAAGGTTGGGCTGCAAATTCTACGAAAGGTGCCCTTCGGCTATGAAAATCTGCGAAGAGGTTGAACCGCTGAGTGTTTTTAGAGACGGAAGAGAGGTAAAGTGTCATCTATATTCTGAGGAATTTAAAAAGGAAGAAGAAACATTACCTGGAAGTTTTTGATTCCTATTTGAGTTTTAAGTTATAGGAGGTGATGCGGGGAGGTGTGGCTAAAAGAGAAAGAACTGATAAGGTAATTCAGGTAGTAATCGGTGATAAGGTAATTGGTATGATTAATTTCTAAAGAGGGGGTAATAAAAATGAGATTGAATAGATACCTTGTTGCGGTATGCAATTTGATTATTGCCATATTTTTAATTGGTGGTCTGGCGATGGCTCAGGAAAAAGTGGTGATTACTGTTGCTGCTGGAGCAGTAGGCCAGGAATTGGAACTTACCAGAGAAGCAGCTCAACGGTATATGGAAGCCCACCCCGATGTGGAAGTGCGAGTAATCGACACTCCTGATTTGGCAACTGACCGCTATGGACTGTATCTTCAGTTCTTCGAAGCCCGTAGCTCGGACATTGATGTCTATCAAATAGATGTAATCTGGCCGGGAGACCTGGCTGAGCATCTCTTAGATCTCTACGAATTCGGAGCAAAAGAAATTGCCGATGAGCACTTCCCGGCTATTATCGAGAATAACACCGTTGACGGTCGGCTGGTGGGAATACCCTGGTTTACCGATGCTGGCCTTCTTTATTATCGAACTGACCTTCTGGAAAAGTACGGATTAGAAGTGCCCAAAACCTGGGCCGAGTTTGAGGAAGTTGCTCGAATTATCCAGGAAGGTGAACGAGCAGAAGGCAATGAAGATTTCTGGGGGTTTGTCTGGCAGGGTAATGCTTATGAAGGTCTTACCTGTAATGCTCTGGAATGGATTTGTAGCAATGGTGGTGGCACCATAATCAGTCCGGATGGCGTAATTACCATTAACAACCCCAATGCCATAGAAGCTATCGAGATGGCCGCACGCTGGGTAGGCACTATTAGTCCTGCAGGAGTAACCGGTTTTGCCGAAGAAGATGCCCGGAGCCTTTTCCAGTCTGGTAACGCTGCTTTTATGCGCAATTGGCCTTACGCTTACGCTTTAGGGCAATCCGAAGAAAGTGTAATTGCCGGTAAGTTTGATGTTGCTTCTCTACCTGCTGGGCGATCTGGCCATGGTGCCGCAACATTAGGTGGCTGGCAGTTAGCGGTGAGTAAATATAGCAACAATCCGGAGATAGCTGCTGATGTGGCTCTGTTTATGGCTTCTCCCGAAGAACAGAAAATTCGAGCTATTAAAGGTTCTTTTACTCCTACTATTATGACCCTTTACGAAGATCCTGAAGTTCTAGAATCCGCTCCTTTCTTTGGCACTCTTTACGATGTATTAATCAACGCTGTGGCTCGTCCTTCCACAGTAACTGCTCCCAACTACAACGAAGTATCTACTCTCTTCTTCCGGGCCGTGCACTCGGTTCTTACCGGGGCTAAAGATGCAACCACTGCTCTTGAAGAACTGGAACTGGAACTTCAAGCGCTCACCGGTTTTGAAATCGGAGAACCATAAAATACCAAAAGCTCCAGCCCTTGTAACGGGCTGGAGCTTTTTTATCTGATTTTACGCTGACCGATGTAGGGGAAATAAAAGGAGAGGAGGTGGAATTCGGTTGCTTTTTTTCCGCGGTCAGTTTGGTTTTTCATAAAACCAGGCTAAAGGCCTTGCTGGTAACCGGAGAAAGCTATGATGTTTAAAAAAAATGCCAGCTCAAAATTGCTACAGTGGGAACAAAGACTGGCATACCTTTTATTGTTACCCACTTTTGTGGTATTGATCGTGGTTGCTCTATATCCTCTGGGGCTGGTTTTTGTGACCAGTTTTACCGACCGTACCTTTGCTAGCCCACGTGAGCCAAATTACGTGGGATTAAATAATTATACTCAGCTACTGGGTATGACCATCCGTGAACTTCCCCCCTTAATTGATGAAGAAACTGGTCTTCAGGTTGTAGATCCGAAAACTGGAGGACCACTGTATGAACGTCCACTGCGCGTTCTTCCCCGAGAGCCACGTCGATACCGGGAAGTAACCCAGTTTTCGCTCTTTGGCAAACGCTATGTTCTGGGGGCTACTGATCCTGATTTTATCAAAGCGGTATGGGATACTCTGGTCTTCACTGTAGTGTCAGTTCTTCTGGAAACCATTCTGGGACTGGGTATTGCACTGGTTGTAAATAGTCCTTTTAAAGGACGAGGTGTGATACGGGCAGCAATGCTGGTTCCCTGGGCGGTGATTACCGTTGTTTCAGCCCGGATGTGGCAGTGGATGCTTGCTCCCACTCGGGTAGGTGTAATTAATGTGATTTTTCAGATGTTAGGATTAGGAGATGGGAACATTGCCTTTCTTACTCAACCAGAATGGCAACTTCCATCGATCATTATGGTGGACGTATGGAAAACCACTCCCTTCATGGCTTTGCTTCTTTTAGCTGGGTTACAGCTGATTCCTGACGAGCTGTATGAAGCTGCCCGAGTGGATGGGGCAGGTCCTATGCGTCAGTTCATTTCCATCACCATGCCGCTTTTGAGGCCCACTATGGCGGTAGCTCTGGTGTTCCGCACCCTTGACGCTTTACGAGCTGTCTCTTATACACATCT
>DGDO01000130.1:0-22534 GCA_002385475.1 Candidatus Sordicultor fermentans
TTATAATTCATTACAAAAAGTAGTTCAATTGAATCGGTTTTTCGGACAAAAACTTTTTAAAATTAATCTGTGAATGAGAATAAATATTAAGTTTCGAATCTCTTTAAAAAGCAAAAGCCTTTATGGTATAATCCACCAGGTTTTAAAAAGGAATGATCTCATTGTTAGAAACATTTATTATCGCTATAGGATTAGGTTTAGACGCCTTCTCTTTAGCTACAGCCTTCGGGATGTGCCAGAAGGCCTGCCCGCGAGATGCCAGATTGCGTCTCTCGTTTTCCTTTGGTGCTTTTCAGTTTTTCATGCCACTCGTGGGTTTTGGAGTGGGTCGACAAGTAGCACGATTTATCAGCTCTTTTGACCACTGGGTAGTTTTAGGAATACTATCTTTAGTGGGAGGGAAGATGATTTATGAAGGGTGGAAAAGAGATAGCGACACACCTCTTATAGACTTCAGTCGAGGCTGGCCTCTCTTTCTTGCTTCTTTAGCTACCAGTATCGATGCCTTAGCGGTAGGATTCTCTTTTGCCCTTATGGGTAAAAATATCTGGTTTTCCGCTCTGATTATCGGAATAGTAGCACTATTTATGACTTATTCAGGAGTTTCCTTAGGACATAAAATAAGAGGAGTTTTTTCCTCTCCCGAGGTAATGGGAGGAATAGCTATTATATTAGTGGGGTTAAAGATTTTCTTAGAAGATTTGTAGAGAGAAGGAAAACTTATGGCAAAAAAATGTATTTTTGGACCCATATTATCACGAAGATTAGGCAGTTCTCTGGGAATCAATCTCCTCCCTTATAAAACTTGCAGCTTGAACTGCATATATTGTGAATGCGGAGTGACCACCAATTTAACCACAGAAAGAAAAGAATATATTCCCACTCAAGAAGTGATAGAAAGTCTCAAAAAATATGCTGCCTCTTCCCAATTTCGCAGCGCGCCTCCTTATTGTATCACTTTTGCCGGCTGGGGAGAGCCCACGCTTCATTCTGCTTTAGGAGAAATCGCCCATTTTATCAAAAAACTCTTCCCCGAGCAAAAATTAGTCCTAATCACCAACGGAACTCTTTTTGCTTTCTATGAAGAACTTTCAGAAGAAGTAAAGGAAATGGATATCATAATTCCTTCCCTGGACGCTGCTTCTCCTCAAGCTCTCCAGGCCATTGACCAGCCTCATCCTCGGATTACTCTAAATTCTTACATAGAGAGCTTAATTAAATTACGTAAACATTTCCCGGGGGAAATATGGTTAGAGATTTTTATAGTAGAAGGGATAAACGACTCAGAAAGAGAGCTAAATTTTCTCAAAGAGAAAATCGCCCTCGTTTCTCCTCATCGGGTGCAAATTAATGCTCTGGATCGAAATCCTGCCCGGGAAGGAGTAAAATCCCCTCCTTTTTATAAGCTGGAAGAAATAGCCTCTTTTTTAGGAGGGGAAACAATCCTTCCCTCACCGAGAAAGTCTAAAGTTGTGGTTTGAAAGCAGACACTTCTTGAATAGCTTTTTTGATGGCAGCAATATACTTTTCATCTGTTCCACAACATCCACCAATTATGCTTGCTCCCAATTGAAGTAATTGTTTAGTTCCTCTTTCAAAATCTTCCGGAGTTTCGGTATAAATTACCTCTCCTTCCACCACTTGAGGAATGCCAGCATTAGGTTTAAAAGAAAGAGGCCCGAGATAGCTTTCTCGATATTGACGGGCAATTTCTATTATCTCCTTTATCCCTCCTCCACAGTTAGCACCCAGAGCAGCGATGGATTCATCTTTAAAAATTTCCACTATTTGATGGGGGCTTTCTCCCATTAAAGTGGTAAAATGTTCCTCGCCCCGCTCCTCAAAGGTAAAACTAACTATGGCTTCACCACCAGAATTTTTAATTGCCTCCAAGGCTAAAAGAGCTTCGGAAGAAAAACTGAAAGTCTCTAAGTGAAATATCTTTATTCCCTCTTCTTGTAAAAGCTCAACTTGTTCCTGAAAAACTTTTTGAGCTTCTTCTGGAGAGAGGTCTCCATAAGGTTCAATAAATTCTCCCAGAGGTCCTATTGAGGCAGCCAGCAGCACTCCTTCTTTCAGTGTATTTTTAGCTATTTCTGCTGCCTGGTGGATTATTTCCTTAATTTTCCCCTCCAGGTGGTAACGCTCAAGACGAATACGGTTGGCGCCAAAGGTATTGGTTTGAATAAGGGTAGAACCTGCCTCTACATAGCTTCGGTGCACCCGGGCTATCTCTTCAGGATGGGAAAGGTTCCATTCCTCTGGAGGATGGCCTGCCGGAAGACCCAATTTCTGTAAGCGAGTTCCCATTGCTCCGTCAAAAATTATTACCTCTCTTTTTAATATCCCAGACAGCATACTTTTCCTCCTCTTTTTAAGATAAATTTAAGATAAATATATCATAGAACAGACTATAAGAGAGTGCTGCCCCCCCCTTATAAGCCCCTGGAAAAAACGTAAAAGTCTAAAAAAACAAATATTATTGAGGAAGAGATCCTCTTATAAACCTCAAAAAAACGTAAAAAGCAAATACGACTGGTGAAAAAAATCATTCACCAGCACAAGGGAGCTTCCCCTACTATCATGACCGGTTTTGCAGAACACTATAAATCCCGAAAAAGAAGTGAACTTCCCTTTTTACAAGTCTGGTATTTACCTTCTTTCTCCTACAGGAAAAGTAATAAAGAAAAGTCCCCTTTAAAAAAATAGATTTTGAGCAATTCGTCAAGGTAGGGTAAAATAGTAGAAATTAAAGCCGAAGGGGTGAATAAAAATGTATCTTTTAGGAACAGATATTGGTACACAGGGAACCAAAACAGTCATGGTCAACGAAAAAGGTGAGTTTATAACTGATGCTTTTCAAGAGTATGAAGTCATCACTCCCCGACCTTCCTGGGCAGAACAGTGGCCTGATGTATGGTTAGAGGCAGTGGTTAAAACTATCTCTGAGTGCGTAGAAAAATCCAAGGTCGATCCTCGGGATATTGCGGGGTTAGCTATCAGCGGTCTTTATGGGGGTTCAGGTATTCCAGTAGACGAAGAGATAAAACCTCTCTATCCTTGCTTAATCTGGATGGATAGAAGAGCACGAGAAGAAACTCAGTGGGTAAAAGATCATGTTCCCCAGGAAAAAATTTTCGGAATTACTGGAAATTATGTTGATTCCTATTACGGCTTTACCAAAATGATGTGGATTCGTAATAACGAGCCAGAAGTGTGGAAAAAAATCTACCAGTTTGTCACTCCTAAAGACTATGTGGTCTATCATCTAACCGATGTTTTAGCTACTGATTATTCGTCAGCGGGAAACATTGGAGGAGTTTTTGATATTCGAAAGCGCACCTGGTCGGAAGAAATGTGTGAAATTTTGGGGATTCCTAAAAGAATGCTCCCTGATAAAATTTTAAAATCCTCTGATATAGTAGGAAAACTCAATGCTAAATTTGCCAGAGAAACTGGCCTGCAGGAAGGGACTCCAGTCGTATCAGGAGGAATTGATGCTCCAGTAGCTCAGCTTTCCGCCGGGGTGCTATCTGAAGGAGAACACGTAGCTATGGCTGGAACTTCAATGTGCTGGGGAACGGTGCATGGAGGACAATATCTGACTCCCCTATTAGTTAGCTTTCCTTATGTAGTTTATGATGATAAGTTGATTTATACTTTTGGAGGGAGTGCCACCTCTGGAGGGCTGGCCCGCTGGTTCAGGGATCAATTTGGAAAATACGAGAAAGAAGTAGAAAAAAATACCGGCATATCAGCTTACACCCTATTAGAACTACAAACTCAAGATATTCCCCCAGGAAGCGAAGGAGTGGTGGTTTTACCTTATTTCATGGGTGAGCGCTCACCTATCTGGGATCCCGATGCCCGAGGAACTATTTTTGGATTGTCTCTTTACCACAGTCGAGCCCATGTCTATCGAGCAATGTTAGAAGCAGCGGCTTACTCCTTGCGCCACAATATGGAAGAAGGAATAAAAGCGGGCTTGAAGCTTGATCCGGAGTGCTGGATAGTAGGGGGAGTCGCTCGCTCTTCGTTCTGGGTACAAATTTTTGCCGATATCACTGGCTTCGATATGAAAAGACTTTCCAAAGATGTAGAGGCTCCCTTTGGTGATGCTTTCCTGGCCGGGCTGGGAACGGGAGTAATCGATAAACCAGAACGAATCAAGGAGTGGGTAGACTTTCGTCCAACAATTAAAGTAAACCAAGATAACCATCACATTTATGACCAATATTACTCCATTTATAGGGAGCTTTATGAGAATACTAAAGCAACTATGAAAAAGTTAGCCGATATATAGAAAGGAGAGCAAACTTGAATTTAGATGCTCTTTATGCTCTAAATTGCGGGATGTACATTCTATGTTCGGGATGGGAAGGAAAATTCAACGGTCTTATCGTAAATGCTCTAACCCAGGTAACCGCCTTCCCTCCTCAACTGGTGGTGAGTGTAAACAAAGAAAGTTTAACCTCTACCTATATACAGAAAAGTGGCTATTTTTCAGTATCAGTTCTGGAAAAAAACACTCCGCTACCTCTCATTGGCCTCTTTGGCTTCCGCAGTGGTAGAGATACTGACAAATTATCTCAAGTTAAACACCGCCTGGGTAAGACAGGAATGCCCATCATCACTGAACATACAGTGGCTTATTTAGAAGCCAAAGTGGTTAATGAGTTAGATGCTGGTACTCACTTTGTGTTTCTGGGAGAAATATTAGAAACCGATTTTACCGAAAAAGGTGGAGAACCAATGACTTATAGTTACTATCGAGATATAAAAGGAGGCAGAGTCCCTCGCACCGCTGCCACTTACCACGAAGAAACCAAAGAAAAAGAGCGTTATCGATGTCAGGTTTGTGGCTATATCTATGATTCTTCTTTTGGTGACCCCGATTCAGGGATAAAGCCTGGAACTCTGTTTTCCGACCTACCTCCTCAGTGGGTGTGTCCCATCTGTGGAGCAAGTAAAGATCAGTTTGAAAAAATTCAGTAAAATTGAGGAGGCACAAAATTGAGAAATTTTGATTACTGCAATCCCACCAGAATAATTTTTGGTAAAGGAGAAACTGACCGGGTAGGGAAAGAATGCCAGAAGCTGGGGAAAAAAGTTCTCTTTATATATGGGGGAGGAAGCATTAAACAAAATGGGTTATACGATAGAATAATGAAACATCTGCAAGAAGAAAAACTTGTCGTTTATGAGTTAGGAGGAGTTAAACCCAACCCCCGTATTGATAAGGTAAGGGAAGGAGTAGCTATATGTAAAAAGGAGAAAATCGATCTGGTTTTAGCGGTGGGAGGAGGAAGTGTTCTTGATACCGGAAAAATTGTAGCTGCAGGTGCTATCTATCCGGGAGACCCCTGGGACTTTTTTATCGATGAGCATAAAATCCCGGGTAAAATACCTCTGGTTACTGTTTTGACTTTAGCTGCTACTGGTTCAGAAATGAATCACAATGCCGTCATCACCAATGAGGAAACTCTGGAGAAACTCGGAACTCACAATCCTCACCTCTATCCCACCCTTTCCATTCTTGATCCGGAAAATACCTACACCGTTCCTCGAGATCAAACCGTAAACGGTATCGTCGACATGATGGCTCATGTTTTCGAGCAGTATTTTCACCCTTTTCCTGAAACCCCCCTACAGGACCGGTGGGCAGAAGGATTGATGAAAACCATCATTGAATACACTCCCCGGGTTTTACAAAACCCCACTGATTATGATGGGCGAGCAGTAATTATGTGGTGTGGTACTATGGCTCTCAACCATCTTTTAGAAGAAGCAGGAGGAGGCGGAGAGTGGACCTGCCACCCTATAGAGCATGTTTTGAGTGCAGTTTATGACATCCCTCACGGAGCAGGATTAGCTATAATTTTTCCCCAGTGGATGAAGTATGTCCTGGATGTTATCCCTCACAAATTTACTCAGTTTGCAGAAAGAGTCTGGGAAATTCCTCGAGCCAATAAAAGCGACCAGGAATTGGGACTGGCAGGAATTGAAAGAACCCGAGAATGGTTTCGAGAAATTGGCGCTCCCACTACTTTAAGAGAAGCAGGAATTGGCGAAGAAAAATTAACAGAAATGGCCAGAATGGCAGTCAAATCAGGAAATTTAGGGGTAACAAAAGTTTTAGATGAAAAGGACGTGGAAGAGATTTTAAGAATGTCTCTGTAAAGAAAAATGGGGAAAGAGCAAAAGAAAAATTAAGAAACTTAGAGCTACAAACAAAGAAAAAAACCTGATAGAGGAACTAATTCCTATCCGGTCGGCTACTAAACCAAAAAGACCAGGAGCAAATGCATTAGTTAAAGTGGTAGCAGCCATCATCAAACCAAAAATTTGCCCTTTCCCCTGAGAAGAAAAAGAAGAGAGAATATAGTTCTGGGCAGGCATAAATCCTAACCAGCAACTCCCCAACAAAAAGAAGAGAATCATCAAAAAAATAGCGTTTTGTACATAAGCGAGAACCCATATGATAGGAATGGTAAGAGCAGAAATCCATAGTATAAAAGGGAAAGGTGGAAAGCGGTCTACTAACCTACCCAGAACTAAAGTAGCAAGCATTCCCCCTAAGAACAATACACCAGTAACTAAATTGGCAGAAGAGGGAGAAAAAGCTCTTTCTTTAACAAGATAAGTAGGAGCAAAATTTACTATAGCGGTTATACTTAAAATTCTCAAAGCTAAAGCCAGAAAAAAAAGGATTTGGACTCCCAAAGAAAGAGAAGATCCTGTTTCCCGAGGAGAAGAAGAGAAATGAGATTGTTTTTCTTTTCCTGGTCTGGGAAATATCTTGAGAAAACAATAGCCAATTATTATGCCAGGAAAGGCAGTAACATAAAGAATTCCTCTCCAGCTTATTTTCTGCAAGAGAGCTCCATAGAGAAGAAACATAATAAAAATTCCCAAAGCTCCCCAGAACTCAAAGTTTCCTAATTGAGTTCCTTTTTGTTTATCGGTACTATCACTTACTAAAGCGTAAGCTGCCGGATGATAAGTACTCACTCCTGAAGCGGCGACAAAAAGAAAGAAAATAAAAACAAAGACATTACCTGCCCATCCTAAAAGGAAAAAGCCTAAAGAAGCTATCAAAAATCCCCCTCCTATGAGAGTGAAAGGAGAAAGAGAATCAGTAAGTTTTCCAAAAATAAAAGAAAAGAGAGCAATAGCTCCTAAATAAAGGGTAAGAATGACACCAGCTGATTTATAGCTCAATCCAAATTGTTCTAAAAGAAGCGGCAAAATAGAAGGTAGAACAAACCAGTAAATGTCATTTACAGCATGGCTCAGACCCCATTGGCTAATAAAATGGTGATTTCTAGTATCCATTCTTTTTCTTTAAATCTCCCTGGTTCTCAATTATATCAGATTATCCATTCCTTATGAGGTATAATTTTAATATTCTGATAGAGAAAGGAGGAAAAAGACTACCATGGCAATAGACAAAGAACAACTTTCCCTCTTAATAGAAGAAATTCTGGAAGAGCTCCCTCCCCTTTTCAAAAATAGTATAAGTAATGTAGAATTTGTAGTCGAAGATTACCCGGATCCCGAGATTCAAAAGCAGTTTGGGTCTCGCTTTTTACTAGGACTTTATCAGGGTATTCCTCTTCCTCGAAGGAATAGAAGTTACAACCTGGTTATGCCCGACCGGATAGTAATTTATCTAGGAAATCTGGAAAGAGTAGCCGGTAAAAATTGGCCAGAGGAAGTAAAGAAGGTTCTGTGGCACGAAATCGGACATTATTTTGGCTTAAGTGATGAGGAACTCTGGAAATTGTCAAGCGAGGAAAAAAGTAAATAATTTTTCCTGATACCTGAAAGAAGATTAATACCTGAGTTTATGTTAAATTTGGGGTATGAGAGTATTCCGTTATTTGTCTCGATAAGAAAAAGCCTCAAAGAAAGAATACCAAAGTAAACTAAACTGGCCTAGAAAATTCTTTTCAGTGACTCCTGCATTGTAAATAAATGACTCGTCACCTCCATCACCTCTTGTACTGTAATCAAAATAGCTTTCAATCTTCGTCTTAGCTTTGGCTCTCTCCTATTATTCCAACTAGCTCATTGTGGTCCATTCTCCAGCCTGCTAGACCACTTTCCCTCGCTTAATCCAGATATTCTTTTAGCTCTTTTTGGAGTTTTTTACGAGCGCGATGAAGATAAGTTTTTACCGTACCCACCGGTAAATTGGTAATTTCAGAAATATCACTATAAGATAAACCTTCTAAATGACGCAAGACTATTACTTCTTTGAATTTAAGAGGAAGATTATCAATGGCTTTTTCTAATTCCCTCCGTAATTCCCGATTATCCAATTCTCCATCAGGGTCAAGAAAGGAGTTTTGCTCTATTAATTCTCCCCACTCTGTTTCTTCTTCTTCCCCCACCGGGGTATTAAGAGAAAAAAAGAGAATTTTTCTTCGCCGGAAGTAATCTCGACAAACATTAAGGGCAATCCGAAAAAGCCAGGTAGAGAACTCATAGGAATGATTATATTGATGAAGAGCAAAAAAAGCCTTGGTAAAAGTCTCCTGAGCCAGGTCTTCTGCTTCTTCTTTCTGCTTTACTAAACGATAGATATAATTTAAAATTTGCTTTTCGTAACGGCGCACTAAGAAATAAAACAGGTCATCATTACCATTCAATACCTCGGTAATGATTTCCCGATCACTTTTTTCTTCATACATGTTAGTTAATCTACAAAATGTTATTTTTAAGCCATTCAATACGAAACTGAACGTTCTTGATTAAAGAGCTACCATCGGCCCACTTGGCTCCGGGGTACTCCCGGATAATTCGAAGATAAATGTTGTAAGCTTCTTGATATCTGCCCAGTTTTTCCAGACAAAGCCCCTGATTAAGAAGAGCCGCTGGAGCAATGAGAATTCCATTGTACCAGGTTCCCTGTGGATAATTATTAACGCAATTTTGAAAGGCTACTAAGGCTTTACTGTATTCTTCAGCCTTATACCAGGCAGCGCCGACAAAGTATTGAGCATCATCTGATATATCGGTTTGAGGATAGAGCTCTACGTATTTGGAAAAAAGAAGCGCCGCCTCCGGGTAATTTTCCAATTTATAGAGACAATGAGCAGCAGAATAGAGAGCCTTCCTTCCTGCTTCACCACCATAGCTCTGAGCTTTATCATAATTAGAATAGGCTTCTTGATAAAAACCTAAAATGTAATAACAATCCCCCATCTCAAAGTAAGCTACGCCTAAAAATTCACTTCCTGGATAATTATTCACCAACCATTCGTATTCTGTGATAGCGCGTCCATAGTCTTTTAGCCCTTCGCCAAAACTTTTAGCTAAGAGATACTGTGCATCATCAGAGAATTCATTATTCGGGTAATTGTCTCTAACATAAGACAAAAAAGAAATGGCATTCTGGAAATCCCCCAGGTAATAAAAGGAAGCTCCTTTAATAAAAAGAACCTGAGGTAGTGAATTTCCTCCTGGATAATTAGCAAGGAACAAATCCGCCTGAGAAAGGGCTCGCTCATAAAAACCCAGACTATAGAGCTCAATAATATAATTATTAAGGCTTTCCTCATCCTCGGGGACTAAATATACCCTACCTTCCTGACTAATCTTTCTCGTTTCTCCAGCTTTTACTTCCGCCTTTATCACTTTACCCGTATACTCAGGATAGGAAAAGAAAAAGTAATGCTCTCCAGACGACAACCCCTCTATAAGGAACTTCCCCCCCTCACCAGTAAACACTGTGCATCCTCCTCCTTCTACCACTGCTCCCACAAGAGGCTCGCTTTCTCCCCAAACTTCCCCTTCCAGGGAACCTTTCTCTGTAACCGAAAGACAGCCGGAAAAAATACCAACCACTAAGACTAAACTTACTCCTAAGAAGATAATTTTTTCCCTCATCAAGATTCCCCCTTCAATTCTTTCAATTTTTCTTCTGCCCAATTATACGCTATCTCCTCTTTAGAAGATTCTTCTAAAATATAAGTTAATTCTTCCTTAGCCTCCTCTTTCCTTCCTTCTTCAATCAATGTAGCAGCTAAAAAATAACGAGCCTGGAAATTTTTAGGGTTTTTATTCAGGATCTTTCTAAAAGCTTCCTCAGCTTCCTCACTGTCTCCTTTTTTATAGTAAACCCAACCCAAGTGGAGGAGGTAAAAAGAATTAGAAGGAGAAAGCTCTACCGCTTTCTCCAAAGCCTCTTGAGCTTTATCCCACTCCTTGGAGTAATCACTTCTAACCTCATAAATATAACCCAGTTCCCACCAGGCGCTATGATCTTCAGGATGAGCTTCCAAATACTCTTCATAAGCCTTTATGGCTTTCTCAGAAACAGAGATAGCTCGCCGATATTTTCCCTGCTCCAGGAGTATTTTCCCCATCTCAAAGTAAGCTCGATGCACCTCTATTCCTTCTTCTACACACCGCTCTAAGATTTTCAGTGCTTTTTGATTCTCTCCTCTTCCCCGGGCTTCTATGGCCTGGTCAAAAAGGTTTTTTTCTTCAGCTCTTAACCATCCTCCACTACAGGAAATGACCAGCACCAATACCATCAGATAAAAAGAGACCTTTTTCATTTTATACCTCACTTCCTGTCCACCGTCAAATATAGGATAAGACCAGGCAGACCGAAAATAATATTGGGCATCCAGGCTGCTATCATAGGCTCCATTATCCCTCCTCTTCCCAGAGAACGAAAAATGGAGAGCAACATATAATAAGCAAAGGCTAATATAACGGTAACGATAACTCCTATGGTTCTTGTATCTTTAGTACGTTGAACTCCTAAAGGTATTCCCATCAACATAAAAACCAGAGCAGAAAAAGGAATAGAATACTTAAGATGATACGCTACTTCAAAGTTTTCAGTTTTAGCCCCTGCTTCTTTCAGAATATCAATCTGTTTTTTTAATTCCCGAGAAGGCATCTCTTCCGGACTTCTCTGTTCGGTAAAAAAGCTTTTTAGGTCCTCCTTCATGTCTATAATCATCTCAGAAAATTCAATCTCCTGAGTGAGCAGGCCTCTCTCATCATAACGATGTACCACCCCTTCTTTCAATAACCAGCGGTCTTCTAACCATAGAGCACTTTTAGCCAGAATCACATCAGGAAAGGAACGACCTTTACCTATTTCATAAACTATTACATCTTTCATCTCCCAAGTTTCATTATCCAGTTCGTTAACATAAAAATAGCGGTTCTGGGCATCTCGGAAAAACACATTTTTCTCAATTTTTGGAGGGCCTTCTTTATAGACATATTCCCGGATTAAAACCTGCGCTCGGTGATTGGTCTCGGGAACTACTACATCGTTGAGAGCGAAAGAACCCACGCTTACCAGAATAGAAAAAATGATATAGGGTAAAATAATTCTTTTTAAGCTTATCCCGCTGGCCTCCATGGCTATCAATTCGCTATCCCGGGAAAGACGTCCTAAGTTGAGTTCCGAAGCTAATAAGCCAGAAATAGGAAAAGTCATCACCATATGAGCAGGAATGTAAAGAAGGAGGATTTCCAAAACAATGAGAAAAGGAACTTTTTTATTAACAAAGAAATCAGCCAGTTCAAAAAGAGTTTGTACCAGCATTATAACGGTTACCGCTCCCACCCAGGTGAACATGCCACTAGTGCTATCTTTGATCAGATAACGATCCATTATTTTAAGCAGCAATGTTTTTCACCTTCTCTATTTTACTCTTTACTGTATCAACTTTCAGCTTGGCGTGCCGACCTCTTCTCATTTTATCCCCTATCATAGCTATCTCCCAAAGTTAACAAACACTTCAACCCATCTAAAAAACAAGGATGTCACTTTTTCAAGCAAAGCGCTTCTCGAAAATCTTCCCTACTTTCTTTTCAATCTCTTCTAAGTATTTAAGTCTTTCAGCATACTTTCCTCCAGCAAAAGGAGTAGAAAGAAAAATATTTACTAACTCCAGCGCCTGAGATAAAGCAATAGTACGAGACCCCATAACTAAAACATTGGCATCGTTATGACTGCGAGCCATACGAGCAGTAAAAGGATTAAAACAGAGTACCGCCCGGATACCCGGGTAACGGTTAGCCGAAATTGACATTCCCCCACCTGTTCCACAGATGAGAATACCCTTCTCAAAGTCACCACTTAATAACCCCTCGGCGACTGCCTGAGCGTAAGGAGCAGTGGCTACCGGATGTTCATCGTGAGTGCCTACGTCGACTATTTCATATCCCTCTATTAATAGCTTCTCCTTTATCGCTTCTTTAAATACAAAACCGGCGTGATCAGAACCAATTCCTATCTTCAAACCTCTCACCCTTTTCCTTCAGTCTCTGGAAGAATAAGCTTCTTCTCCACTTCGTTATTTTATCACAAAAGGTTCTATCATTTCCTTTATCTATGTTGTAGCACCAATTCAGGAATGACTTTAATCGTTTTACAGTGGTAAGATTTTCTGTGCTATCTCTAAATACATGAAAACCCCTATAATGTCCACTATCGTAGTAATTACTGGTGTAGCAGCAATGGCGGGGTCGAGTTTCATTTTTTTGAAAAGCACCGGCAAAAATACACCCACAAGATTGGAAATAAAAACAATTATCCATACCGAAATTGCCAGCACCAGACCAAGAAGTAGTGATTCTCGAAGAAAAATGACCCGTGCAACAGCAACAATTCCTAGAAGAATCCCCAAAATTCCACCGATAAGAGCTTCAGAGAAAATCATCTTCCAGAGAGAAGGACCTTCAATTCTCCCCAGAGCCAGTTCTCTCACTACAACAGCAGTGGATTGGCTTCCTACGTTTCCACCGGTATCGGTAAGCATAGGAATAAAAAAGGAGAGTGCTACAGCAGCCTGGAGAATACCTTCAAAGCTTTGCATAACAAAGCTCGTGAAAGTCCCCATGATGAGAAGAATAGCGAGCCACAAAAAGCGACTTTTAATTTTTTTCCCCAGAGGAGCACGGAGATATTCATCTTCGGTAGTCACAATAGCAGCCAAACGATGTAAGTCTTCCGTAGCTTCTGCCTCCATAACATCAATAACATCATCAATGGTTACCGCTCCCACCAATCGGCCTTCCCGGTCAACAACCGGTACAGAAAAAAGATCATATTTTTGAACGATTTGAGCCGCCTTTTCCTGATCATCATCAGTGAAAACAAAAACAAAATCCCGACTCATGATATCTCCTACTCGCTCTTCCGGGGAAGCAAGAATAAGATCTCGCAAAGTCAATATTCCCAGAAGGTGACGCTCCGCATCAATAACATAGGCAGTATAAGCAAGTTCTTCTGGTGGATTCAAACGCCGAATCCGGCTTAGAGCTTGTTCTACTGTGTAAAATTCTTTTAAATCGATGACATGGGGGCTCATGATCCTGCCGGCACTATTTTCTGGATATCCTAACATGCTAGCAGCAATATTACGCTGTTCCGGCTCTAAGAGGTTCAGAAACTTTTTGACCACTTTAGCAGGGAGTTCGTCAAAAAGCTCCATTCGGTCATCAGGAGACATCTGATTCAAAATTTTAGCTACCCACTCATCGGTAAAATGGTGAAGAAGATTTTCCTGTTGCTCAAAGTCAAGTTGTTCAAACACTGCAATAGCCTGATCTTTTTTGAGAAGACGGAAAAGAAGCACCTGTTTCTGGACATCAAGAGAAGCTATAATCTCAGCAACATCTACAGGATGAAGAAGGCTGACGCGTCTCTTTACCTCACTATACCTTCCTTCTTCAAGAAGATCGGCAATTTCTCCGGTGAGAACGTAAACGTCTTTTTTGATTTCCATTTCCATATTTTTCACCTCTTTCCCTCTTCAAAGAAATTGTAACACAGATTAAAAAGATAGCTCAAAACGTCTTCGCGTAAAAGCCAATAAATACTATAACTATCCGGCACCTCTATAGCCCAAACCGGGGAAAAGAGCGGCTTGTGATATTTTCCTGCTCTGCCACCGAAAGAACAATTCACAGCTCAGGATTGAAAAACACAAAAAAACTAAAAAAAACGACTGAGAGAAAAAATCTTCCTCACACAAGAAGGAGATCTGCCCTCTATAACCCCAAAAAAACTAAAAACATAAAATATGATGTAAAATTAAAGAAAAGAGATTAAAAGCAAAAAGGATAAAATTACGTTGGAGGAAAAACACTCCAACGTTGAAGGAGAAAGCAGAAAATCTACGATGTAAAATATTTAAAAATACAAGCAAAAAAAGAATTTAAAACCACACTGGAGAAAGAGCACTCAAAAAAAGAAAAAGATTAAAAACGTAAAAGATGAAAACCACTGGGGGAGAAAAAACATTTTCTCAGTATAAGGAGCATCCTTCTATAATTCCTCTTGAAAAGCGAGACGAAAAATGAAGATGAAGAATGTTTCACTGCTCTCTACTACAACTCAACCGGCGGCATCCAGCACTGGAATAAATTGAGGGGCTTCAAGGGAAAAGGAATAATTAGCTATTGTTATACTCTAATATCAATGATGTTTCCTTTTTCCTCTTTTACATCTAGCTGTTTTTCCTGTTTTTCCTCTTTTTTCTTTTTCTCAGCATCTACTGTATCTACTACGTCTCCTTCTTTTCTCTTTTTCCCTTCCTCTTCCCTTGTATAACGGTCTGTTTCTGGAGAAGGAATTACTTCCCTCTCTACTTTTTGAGCTTGACCCTGTATTTCTTGAGCTAAAGCGTAAGATGATAAAGTGGAGGCATCATTTTCCACTTTCTGAATACGTGCTACCTCAGGAGAACGAATTACTACATTTTGCATACTTACCGGATCTACCATAAAACCACCCTCTTAGCTTCGAGGTCTCTCGAAGCTTCCCATTACCACCTCCTGATCTTTTTTGTAAAAGGAGGCATAAGGAATTTCATCTCTCACAAGATACGCAAGATTGCCCACCGTGATTCTTACCTGAGGATAGACTTTTTCCTCTATCAAGACCTTCCCTTCTCCTCCAGAAATTATTTCTTCCAATTCTTCTAACCGTTCTTCACAGAACTTCTTTTTTTCTTCAGCCAACCGGCAGGTTTTCTTGAGTCTCTCTAAAATTTCAACCATCCGACGATCAAGATTCTTCCCTGCATTTCGCTGCTCCTCAATAGCCTGGAAAGCTTTTTCCCCTTCTGCAAGTTGTTTTTTTGCCTTTTCTAACTCTTCTAAGAGATAATTATACTCATCCCGAAGAGCAGGGTCTATGCCTACCATCACCTCTGTACTGGTACCCATAGGTGACCCCAGAGTTTTTACCCACACTAAATTTCCCGCTTTTATCCTTCCTCCCACCGCGAGACCCTTCCGACCATTTACTATCACTTTTCTCCCGGCAGAAACCTGGCTGTGAAACACTGCTTCTCCTACTATAACATCTTGACCTGCTTCTACTATAGCATTCTCTATTACTTTAGCTTTTACATCTCCTCTTGCTCTCACCAACCCTTTTTCTCGCCCAAATATTCCCCCCCTTATTATGACGTTTCCCTGTGACTGCACAGTAGCCGCTTCTACGTTACCCCAGACTTCTATATCTCCTTCTGCCTCTACTTTAAAGCCACTACGTATTGTTCCTCGAACTATTATAGAACCAACAAAAGAAATATTACCTATCGAGACATCCACATCTCCATCTACTTCAAAAAGAGGCAAAACCGATATGGTTTTACCCACCAACACCGGTCTTCCCGCCACTTTAGCAATGGCTTTAGTGCCTTCTTCTATTAACTCCACATTCTTTCCCACTCTTATTTTAGCCGGCCTACCCGGCAAAGCAGGAATTTCTTTTCCAAAAACATCCTGACCCGGTATGCCTTCTCTCGGAGGGATAAGCTCCGCCAATAAGTCTCCTTCTTTCACCTCTGGTATTTTCACAAAATCAAATAAATCTACTCTTCCGCTCTCGTCTTCTTCCCACCTCTTTTCCAGTTCCTGGGTAAACAAAACTTTTACTTCCCCATCCTTTCCCCTCTGTGGTCTTTTCCCTTCAGCAATAAGGTAACGACCTTCTTCCTGAAGAAGCTTTTTCCCCTCTTCCAGTACTTCCTCTTTTATTCCCGCGACTATTCCCTTGCCAGTCAAAAAGTCTTTTAACTCCTCATAAGAGGAAAGTTCCTCTTCAGTAAGGGGTTTCTTAACCACTAATTCTGCCCGTAAGCCATCACCAGAAATAAAAAGCTGAATCCGATTATCCTCTTCTAATAGTTTAAGAGACTTGAGCAATCGTACCTCCTTTTACTTCCAATCGGAAAGTTTTGCTTTTAATTTTAAGAGAGCACGAGAAATGATTTGAGAAACTCGTGACTCTTTCACCTCCAAAATAGCACCAATTTCTTTGAGAGTTAAGCCTTCAAAATAATAAAGAGTAATACTCAATCTTTCTCTCTCTGGTAGCTCTTCAATAGCTTTTCCCAAATAATCTAACAGCTCTTCTTTTTCCAGAAGAGCTTCAGGATTAAACATTAAGCGTTTTTCTTTCACTCCGTCAATAAGTTTTTCTCCCTCTTCCTTTTCTTCATCTAAGGAAAAGAAAAAGGCAGACTTACCTCGCTCTATTATCCAGGTTACCTCTTCTACAGAAACCTCTAGCTCTTCTGCTATTTCTGATAATGTCGGTTCTCGCCCTTTTTCTCCTTCCAACTTTTGGTAAGCAGCCATAACCTCTTTCCAGCCCCGGCGCTCTCGGCGAGTCAAAGGGTCTAAGCTTCGCAAATAATCTAACGCTGCTCCTCTAATTCGAGAAAGAGCAAAAGTCTCGAACCGTAAACCCTTCTCTGGTTGATAACGATCTAAAGCCTGGAGTAAACCAATTACTCCGTAGCTCTCTAAATCCTCCCTATCTATATGAGAGGGGAGAATATAAAGTAGTCTTCCCAGAGCTATTTTAACCAGATAGAGATAATGTTCTGCTAATTTTTCCCGTTCTACGGGGTCTTTAGTCTTAGAATAACTATCCCAGATTTTATCTATGTTTTCAATCTCTGGAGTCAGATTCATCTCTTATTTCCATTTCTTTATTTCCACCAAGAGAAATAATCCATAAAGAATAATAAAATATAACTATATAAGTTACAGAAAAAAGCAAAAACCCCCTCCAAACCAGGGTTAAAAAGCTTAAATTACGCCAGAAACCCCAGATGAGATATGCTACAAGCAAGACCCAGGACAAAAAAAGAGCAAAAAGACGCGCCAGATTTTTGTCTCGTTTAACCTCCATTTTTACACTACCACAGGTTTTTGTCCGATGGTTTTTATCTCTAACCTTCCATCCTCAAGATAAAACATAATGCTCCTTCCCCGATTTCCTCCCGTATCATCCGCTCGCAAAGGTATTTTTAATTTCTGAAGTTCTGCTTTAACTGCCTCAACATTTCTTCTTCCAATATCAAAAAGAGAGTCCGTTCCCGAAAACATTTTTGCTCCTCCTGAAATCTTGGCAAAAATATTCTCTGGCGAAGCACCTTCGCTTTTAACTTTTTCCCACAGAGCAGGAACTGCGGAATCAGCAAATTTAAAAGGATTACTCTGACCTGGAATACTCTCAGGAAGGAGAATATGAACCATGCCACCAATTTTTTTGCGGGGATCATAAAGACACAAACCTACGCAAGAACCAAGCCCCAGGATACAGAGAACATCCTCAGGATTACTACTTACCCAGTACTCTGCCATTCCCACTACTACTCTATTGTACATTTCAGATTACTCCTATAGCCTGCAAGATTATCTCCAGGGAGCCAGTATCTGGTATGAGCATAAAATACCCTTTTATTTTATTCTCCTCTTCCACAAACTCCGTTTCTATAAGTAAAGCATAATCGCCTCTTTTAGAAATTTCAATCAGTATCACGTCTACAATAGCACCAGCCATGTCAATAGCTAAAGCGGGAACCGAATGATTCAGTCGCAGACCGGTAAAATCGGCTAAAGCAGACAAGTAAGAAGAAGAAAGAATATTCCCTATTTCCTCCATTGCTGACCGTGCTATTTCATCCATATCCAATACCTGTTCTCGAGAAGGAGTGAGATCTCCCAAAAGAATGTTCATGATTTTCAGGGCGTCTTCAATAGTCATAACAAACAGAATGTGGCCATTCGCAGCTCCAGACATAGTCAAGTAAACCCCTAAAACTTCTTTCTCTGGCCCTCCCAACCAATCAGGAACATCTTTAAGGGGTAAAATCTTAACCAGAGGTACTTCCATTTTTACCCTTTTTCCCACCACTTTAGATAAAGCAGTAGCAGCATTACCTGCTCCAATGTTACCTACTTCTCGAAGGGCATCCAGCTGCATTTCATTCAATTTTTCAAAAGAAATTCCCACATGCACTCACCTACCTTTCTGGTAAAAAAAAGGCAAAACATAGCGCAATCCTAAAGAGGAGGGGTCAGCAATCCGTTCGGTGCTTCCTATCCATAAATACCCTCCTTCTTGTAAAGCGTTACTCATTTTCTCAAAGGCCATTCTCTTAGCCTCATCCTCAAAGTAAATAACCACATTGCGACACACCACCAAAGCGAAAGTTTCTTTTACCTCATCTTGCAAAAGATCATGTTTTTCAAACACGATTCTTCGCTTCAGACGAGGAACAACAGCGTATTTTCCCTCTCCCAGAGGCTGAAAATATTTTTCAAGATACAAGGGAGGGACACTACAGATAAAGTCCTCAGAATACACACCCTCTTTAGCTTTATCTAAAGCATCCTCGTCTATATCAGTAGCCCAGATGCGATAAGGTTTATGATGAGGCATTTCCTCTAATATCATAGCTAAAGAATAGGGTTCACTTCCCACAGAACATCCTGCACTCCATATTTTTAAAACTAAACCCGTCCCTTTCATAAGTTCTGGTAGAATTTTGTTTTTCAAGTCTTCATATCGCTCGGGATTACGAAAAAACTCCGAAACATTGATAGCAAAACGATTTTTGAAATCTTCTAAAACCTGGGGATCTTTATCTAAAAGCTCAACGTATTCTTCCACATTTTGGGCTCCAGCTCTACTCATAATAAAAGGAAGACGCCTTTGCAGTTGTTTTTCCTTATAGTAAGCAAGGTCAATCCCTGTCTTTTCTAACACTTTATCTCGCAAATATTGGATATCTTCTTTCTTCAACATTTAGCTTTTCTTCCTATTGGAATCCCACTCCAAAATTGCCGGAGGAATATCCTGTAAAGGTAGTACTTTGTCGGCCAATCCTTCTTCTATTACCGCCCGGGGCATACCAAAAATAAGAGAAGTCGACTCATCTTGAGCAATAACTGTCCCTCCCTTTTTTTTGAGAACCCGGCAACCCTCGAGGGTATCTTTTCCCATTCCAGTCAGAACCACAGCTAAAATATTCTCCCCTCCAAAGACATTTACTGCTGAAAGAAGGGTAATATCAGCACAAGGCTTCAAACCTTTTACTGGAGGGACATCACTGAGACTAACCTCCTTTTTCTGATCTACTAAAAGATGTTTTCCCCCCGGAGCAAGGAGAGCCCGATTAATAACCAATTTATCTTTGTTATCTGCTTCTTTGATGGGAAAAGGAGCAGAATTATTCAGTCTTTCTGCCAGGCTTTTAGTAAAACCACTAGGCATGTGTTGAACTATCAACATTCCACTTTTTTTCAAAGGAGAAAGGTTATTAACAAGAGTATGTAAAACCCTGGGACCCCCGGTAGAGGCAGCTACAAATACTAAACAAGGGCATTCTTCTCCCTCTTTTTTCCGAACAGAAATTTTTTTTCTTCCCCGGTCTTGAGTGGCAAACTTCTCCACTTGAGAGAGGGGAATAGCACTTGCCGATTTAACTTTAGCAATTATTTCTTCCTTTTTTTTCTCGATATCTAAGGATATACTCCCGGAGGGCTTGGGAATAAAGTCCAGTGCCCCCTTATCTAAAGCTTGCATGGTGATTTCACTTCCCTCTTGAGTCAAAGCACTGAGCATCACTACCCGCCGAGGACGCTCCTCAAAAATTTTCTCGAGCAGTGCCAAACCATCCAAACGGGGCATTTCTACATCTAGGAGAATAACATCGGGATCTAAATTTCTCAGCTTATCCCAGGCATCTAATCCATCCCGAGCGGTAGCTATCACCTCAATTTCCGGGTCAGAATTCAATAAATCACTAACTACCTTACGCATAAAGCTTGAATCATCTACCACCATAACTTTGATTGTTTTCATGTAGCAAAAGTCCTTTCTTCCTTAGTTCTATCTGCTGTTTAAAAATATAACGGATAATTTCTTCTCTGTCCTGGTCGGTTATTTCCACAAACTGGAAAGCATAAGAATAAGGATCATCTTTTCTCGCTACTTCGGCTTTACCAATGATATTTATATCGGGAAGAGAAAGGGAAAATACTATTTCCTCTCCTATCTCCAGAAAAACTCTCTCCCCGCTAAATGAAGCTAACATTCCTCCTCCACTCAGGTTTTTGGTATAGCCGAAAAAAGATTTACCGTCTTTTTTAATTAAGAGTGGTTGAACAACATCTATTCTTACATAATTTCTTCTCTGTTCTCTTTCTACCTCCCGAGGTAAATTCAAAATGAGGAATGCCATATTCTCTTTTTTCAGCCGACTTTTGGCCTCCCCCTCAAAATGAAAAATCTCCTTCTCTCCCAGAATATAAACAGATAGTTTCTCTCCTACTCCTATCGGAACCAAAACACCTTTTTCTTGAGGGGCAGCCACCCAAAATTCTTCTTCTCTAACCAGCTCAATACGACTGGGATAATAAGAGACTACTTCTTCTCCTTTTTCATTTTTCCTCTTTATTCCTAAACTTACTCTTCGATTAGGCCGAAAAACCCGAGAGATTTCCATATTTCCCGACTTCACATCCTTATAATTCCCTCCACTTTTACTTCCACATCTCTGGGAATCTCCTCAAATGCCAACACCACCACCTGAGGTAAATAACCACTGACGAGGTCACGAAGACCCTTCCTAATTTTACCAGTTGTAGCCAAAATTGGGAAATGTCCCAAACCTACCATCCGTTCCACACTTTGACTCAAGTGTTCTAAAAAAGAACGGAAGAAATCAGGCTCTAAAGTTTCCTCCCCCTGCAAAGCTCGTTGCAATAAATCTTCTAAGCTGGCATCTAAAGTGAGAATATGAAGCTTTCCGTCTTCTTCCAGATATTGTTTTACTATGCTTCTACCCAGTTTTCTTCTCACCATTTCGGTTAAATCCTCTATATTTCTTGCCTGGGGAGCATAATCAGCGAGAGTTTCAAGAATAAGAGAAAGGTCTCGAATAGGCACTCCTTCAGCTAAAAGGTTTTGTAAAACTTTTTGCACTTCTCCTATAGACATTGTCTGAGGAATCAATTCCTCCACCACCGCTTGATTCACTTTTTTTACCTGATCAATTAGCATTTGCACATCTTGTCGGGTCAATAGAGAAGGAGCATTAGCCTTGATCACTTCTGAGAGATGAGTAATGAGAACTGATTCCGGGTCTACTAGGGTAAATCCAGCCATTTCTGCTTCCTCTTTGTTTACCTCACTTACCCAGTAAGCTGGAAGATTGAAAGCTGGCTCTCTGGTGGGAACTCCCTGAATCTCAACCTCTTCTCCCGGTGGACTAATGGCCAAATAATGACGAGGCATTATTTCTCCCCTTCCCACTTCTACTCCTCGAATTTTTATTATATACTCATTAGGACGGAGGCGCAAATCGTCTCTAACCCTGATAGGAGGAACCACAAATCCCTTTTCTCGAGCCATATTAATTCTCATTTGAGTTATTCGTTCTAAAAGTGTACCCCCCGCTGAGGCATCTACGAGAGGTACTAATCCATAACCTATTTCCAGTTCTATAGGATCTACTTCTATAAGTTTCAATATTTCTTCTGGACTGCGAGGCAATTCTTCTTTTTTCTCCGGTAAAGCAACAGACTCTTCTGCCTTTTTTCCTTCCTTTTCCTGCACATAATAAAAAACAAAGGCAATCGAAGCCAGAAGGAAAAAAGGTAATTTAGGTAAACCGGGAATTAAACCCAGAACCAAAAGTAAAACAGCAGAAAGGAGTACTACCCGGGGAACCTGGATTAATTCTCGGGTCACCTCTTGACCTAAATTATCTTCTGAAGCAGCACGAGTAACGATCAAACCGCTGGCAGTAGAGATTAAAAGAGCAGGAATTTGAGCTACCAACCCATCTCCCACGGTCAGTAAAGCATAAACAGAAAGTGCTTCCTGAATACTCAATCCTCGCTGCAAGCTTCCCACTATGATTCCTCCTAAAAAGTTCACCAGGGTAATAATTAAACCAGCAATAGCATCTCCTCTTACAAATTTGCTAGCTCCATCCATAGCCCCGTAAAAGTCAGCCTGTCGCTCTATTTCTCGCCTCCTTCGTCGTGCTTCTACCTCATCTATGAGCCCGGCATTTAAGTCAGCATCGATGCTCATCTGCTTTCCAGGCATAGCGTCCAGAGTAAAACGAGCCGCCACCTCAGCAATACGACCTGCTCCGTTAGTGATAACTACAAATTGAATGATCACCAGAATCAAGAAAATTATGAAGCCTACTACATAGTTTCCTCCTACCACAAA
>DGDO01000130.1:22726-27077 GCA_002385475.1 Candidatus Sordicultor fermentans
TTAGTAATATAAGTCGTGGTAAGAAGAATCATAACCGACAGAGCAATGTTACAACTTAAAAGAAAATCTATAACCGCAGGAGGTAGAGGTATAACCATCATCAAGATGATAAGAATAAAGAGAAAAGCAAAAAGAAAGTCGCTATTCTTGAGGCCTTTTTCTAAGGTTTTAGCCAGAACTTCATTCACTTCTTCTTCCTCCATAAGTGGCTTTTAGCTGATAAACAAAGGCTAATATTTCTGCCACTGCCCGATATAGAAAGCTGGGAATTTCTTGCCCTATTTCACAATGCTTATAGAGCTCCCGGGCTACTTTTTTATTTTCCACTATGGGAATTCCGTTTTCTTGAGCAACTTCTTTGATTTTTTCCGCTATCAACCTCTGCCCTTTGGCCACCAGGACTGGTGCTCTCATCTTACCTCGCTCATAGCGAAGAGCACAAGCAATATGAGTGGGGTTAGTTACCACCACCTGAGCTTTAGGAATTTCTTGCATCATCCTCCGCCGGGCTATTTCCCGCTGACGGCGCCGGATATGGGATTTTACTATCGGGTCTCCTTCGGTTCTTCGATATTCTTCTTTCAGTTCTTCTCTGGTCATTTTTATACTTCTCTCGTATTCAAAACGTTGATAAAAAAAATCAAAAAATCCCACTCCCAAAAATAAACCCCCCAAATAAAGCCCCAGTTTTTTCGCTATTTCCCCGACTACCTCTATTCCAGCAGGGAGCTCCATATAAATAAGGTCAGTAAGGTGAGGCAGGGCATCCTTCACCACTACATAAGCCAGTACTATTCCCAGAAAAACTTTAACAGATATTTTCAAAGCTTCCACTAAAAGACGTAAAGAAAAAAGTCTTTCTAACCCTCGCACCGGGTTAATGTGCTCAAACTTGGGTTTGAGTCTCTCTCCCGATACTACAAAACCAGTCTGTAAGAAACCCAAAAACAAAGCCAAACCAGCAGCTACTGCCACAAAAGGAAGCACTCCCCGAGCAAAGTAACTTACCCCAATTCGAGCCAGATGAAAAACCCATTGAGAGTCTACCTCTCTTAAGTAGTAGCTTCCCGTCCATATTTCTTCCATTAAATTCATCATTTCCCCACTCAAGGAGGGGAAAATAAAAGTTGCCAGAAGAAAAAGCACAATAAATGTCAAACCACTCGTAAAATCTACACTAATAGGAACCTGCCCCTTTTGACGTAATTCTTCCCGGCGACGAGGAGTGGGTTCCTCAGTTTTATCCTGCTTAGGAGGCATACCTCACCTCTTTTTAGATTTTAATAATTTATCCCTTCTTTTCAGGATAAAAATTCTTGCCAAAGTAGCCTCTCAACTTAAGGAGAAAATATCTGGAAAAAACTGCGCAAAAAAAGGTCTATCACCCCATCGACATAGGGTAAAAAGTAAGGAAGAGTCATTAAGCTCATAAATAAACCTAAACCAATATTGAGAGGTAACCCCACAATAAAAACGTTCATCTGGGGAACTGCCCGGGAAATAATGGCTAGAGTCAGATTAGACAAAAAAAGGGTGGCAATAACCGGTGCTCCCAGCGCGAGAGCAATAACCATCACTTCTCCCACCAACCCCACAAATGAGACGGGAGCATTTAAGCCAAGCTTAAAACTACCGAGGGGAATGAGAGAAAAAGAACGAACTAAACCCTGTAACGTAAGACGGTATCCCCCTATACCCAGGTAATAGATTACAGTCAGTAAAAAATAAAACTGTCCCATTACCGAAAATCTTAAATTAGAAAGGGGATCTACCACGTTAGCATAACTGAAACCCATTTGAAAATCTATTACCTCACCAGCAATCTCAATGCAGGAAAAAACCAATCCTGATAACAACCCTAATACCAGCCCCACCAAAATTTCAGAAACAAGAGCTAAAAGGTAATAACCATCCAGTAAGGTAAAAAAATCTTGAGAGGTAAGGGAAGGAAGCAAAGTTATTGCCAGAAGAAAGGAAAGACCAACTTTAGCAAGAAGAGGAATAAGGGGACTATTAAATACTGGAGCAAGAAGGAAAAGTCCTAAAAGTCTCATCCAAACCAGAAGAAGAGTAAGAAAATGAGAAATGAGAAAAGCAAAATTCATGGGTTAGCGCAAAAAAAGAGGTAAATTCCAGAAAAGATTACCGGTAAAATCTAAAAGAGTACGCAGCATCCACGAACCTAAAAGTGCCACTACGAGAATGGCAGCCAGAATTTTAGGAACAAAGGTCAGGGTGAGCTCATGAATTTGAGTCACCGCTTGGAAAATACTCACGAGAATTCCCACTATAAGGGTTACTCCCAGAATAGGCAAAGCTAACTTTAAAACTACAAGTAGCGTCTCTCTACCTATCTCTAACAATAATTCTTCACTCAAATCTATCTCCTCCTCTCACCGAAAACTGAGTGTCAACCCCCGAGCGACCAGATCCCAACCATCTACTAAAACAAAAAGAAGTAGCTTAAAGGGTAAAGAAATCATAACCGGAGGAAGCATCATCATTCCCATAGACATCAAAATACTGGCTACTACCATATCAATGACCAAAAAGGGAATATAAATTAAAAATCCCAAAGTAAAAGCAGCTCTCAACTCACTTAAAATAAAAGCAGGGATGAGAACATGGGTAGGAATATCACTTCTAGTTTTGGGACGAGGAAGGTCAGTAAAAGAAACTAAAAGAGCCAGATCTTTTTCCTGTGTTTGGCGAAACATAAAATTTCGCAAACTATCTACTCCTCGATCCAGAGCTTCTTCCTGAGTGATGTTACCCGCAAGATAAGGAGATAGAGCATTCTCCTGAATCTCACCGAAAGTAGGAGCCATAATAAAAAAGGTTAAAAATAAAGACAGGCCCACTAATACCGCAGTGGGAGGAATTTGAGGAGAGCCTAAAGCATTACGCGCAAAACCTAAAACTACCACAATGCGAGTGAAAGAAGTAACCATAATTAAAATGGCCGGGGCCAGGCTTAAAATAGTTAGAAGAAGCAGGATTCTTAAAGACAAAACCAGCTCTTGAGGTTCATCCACTTCTCCTGCCTCTATAGTGATTTTTGGCAAAACAAGAGGAGGTTCTTGAGAAAACGCTGAAGAAGAAAGAAAAAGAAGAACTAAAGATGCTAAAATTAAAATGATTGCTTTTTTAGCCATCTTTCTTCTCTTTTTTCCTCCCAAACCAGCTATCCAGATAGCCGGAAAATCCTTCAAAAGATACGTTTTCTTCTAACTCATCTTTACTGAATTCGGTAATTTCCCTTACAGTATTACCACTCTGGGCAATCATAACCACCCGCTCTCCTACTTCCACTAAATAAAGAGAGAAATTGGGTTTAAGATTCAAAAAATCTACCAGCTTCATATATTGCGAAGAAGAAAAGCGAGGATTTTGGCCGGCTAATTTCTTCATCAAGTAATAAAATCCCCACAGGATAGCCACCACAAGCAGGAAAGCACCTATAAAGCGCAAAATGCTGCCTCCACCATCAGAAAAAACAGGAGGCTGAATTTCTGGTAAATTCAACTCTTCTTCCTGAGCAAAAAGTTCTCTTCTTGCCATCGTCATAAAATTAAGAAAAACCAGAAACTTATAAAAGTTTTTCACGCTATATTCGAGCTTCCTTTAAATTCTTAATCCTATCTTCCGGGCTCACAATTTCAGTTATTCGAACTCCAAAATTTTCTTCTATTACTACTACCTCTCCCCGAGCAAACAACACGTCGTTAATGTAAAGATCGGCTGGCTCTCCAGCTAATTTATCCAGTTCCACTATCGAACCCGGACCTAAATCTAAAATCTCCCTAATAGAAAGCTGGGTTCTACCCAGCTCCACCACAAGTGGCAGGTTAACATCCATGATGAGCTGGATATTAACCCGGGAAGGAGTTTCTTCTTTCTTTTTAAATTCAGCAAACTCCACTGACTGAGCTTTAACTTCTTTTTTTTCTTGTTTCGGGGAAGATTCAGTTACCAGACTTTCTTCTTCTGGGGGGATAGACTCTTGTCGTTTGATAGCTAAAGAAGAAACCATAGCTCGAGAAAAAGAAAGAGGCAAAAGCTGAATCATGTTGCTATCTATGGCATCATCTACTACTAAATGGAAGAAGACCTCTACCAAATACTCTTCCTCTTGTCCTTCTAACCATTTTTCCTTGATAGCTTGCACTTCTTGTTCGATAATCTCCGGGGGGGAAATGCTAATTTTCCTTCTTAAAAATTCTGACATAGCAGTAGCTGCTGAACCCATCATCTGGTTCATAGCCTCTCCTAAAGCGCTAATCTCCATTTCTCCCAGGGGTGCTTCTGTGTCCCCACCACCCATCATTAAACCTGTCTCTTATACACATCT
>DGDO01000076.1 GCA_002385475.1 Candidatus Sordicultor fermentans
GCTCTACTGCTTCCCGCAGGCGCTCTTCCTCCATCTCCACCTGACCGGTCGTACCTTTACCGGAAACCAGATAAACAAAACCCTCGCTCTCTCTGGCAATCTGTTTTATCCTCGCCGGGGAAGAAGTAACAGAAGCAAGTAGTACCCGGGATAAGTATCCTTCCATTTCTTTTTCAAAATGTCGTGCCTCCCAGGGAAAATCAGCAATGATTAACCCTGAAAACCCGGCATCTTTAAAATCTTGAGCAAAGCGGGAAAATCCATACTGGTAAACGATGTTGCCATAAGTCATAGCTATCAAAGGTAAGGCAGTTCTTTCTTTTCGCAAAGTTTCCACAACCAGAGGAGGGGTAACTCCTTTCTCTAAGGCTCTCTGAGAAGTAGTTTGAATTACAGGGCCATCGGCAACAGGGTCAGAGTGAGGAATACCCACTTCCAGCGCATCCACTCCTTCTTCTTCACAAATTTGTATCAAATCCAGAAAAGTAGGAATATCAGGATAACCAAAAGTAAGATAAGGAATGAGGAGCTTCCCCTTTTTCCTTCTCTCTTCTAATTTTTCTTTTAATATGTCAGCCATTTCTCTTTTCCTCCTCTAAGTAGCGTAGAACCTCTTCTACATCTTTGTCTCCTCGCCCAGAGAGACATATCACCATAACTTTCCCCGGAAGATGAGGTGCTATTTTAGAAGCATAAGCTACGGCATGAGCACTCTCCAGAGCCGGTATAATTCCCTCTTTTTTAGAAAGTTCTAAAAAGGCCTGCAGGGCTTCTTCATCAGTAACTGATACATACTGGGCTCGACCGGAAGAGAAAAGATAGCTATGCTCTGGCCCCACCCCGGGGTAGTCAAGACCAGCAGATACGGAGTGAGTTTCTTGAATCTGCCCAAACTCATCCTGCAATACATAGCTCAAGCTTCCATGAAGAATTCCCTTTCTTCCTCCTCCAATACTGGCAGCATGTTTTCCGGTCTCTATTCCCCGTCCTCCTGCTTCTACACCTATAAGAGCTACATTATCGGGAAAAAATTCATAAAACATTCCCATAGCATTGCTTCCTCCCCCCACACAAGCTAAAGCATAGTCGGGGAGTCTCCCTTCTTTTTCTACTATCTGCTTTTTAGTTTCTCTACCAATTACCGATTGAAAATCACGCACCATTTGAGGATAAGGATGAGGTCCTACAACAGAGCCAATAACATAGTGAGTAGTATCTAAGCTTCTTACCCAGTCTCTCATAGCTTCGTTTATGGCATCTTTCAAGGTCTGACTTCCACTATAAACTGGAATCACCTCTGCTCCCAAAATCTTCATACGAAAGGCGTTGAGTTTTTGTCTTTCTACGTCCTTTGCTCCCATATACACCTGACATTCCAAGCCCAAAAGAGCGGCAACGGTAGCTGTAGCCACTCCGTGTTGTCCCGCTCCGGTTTCGGCAATAATTCTCTTTTTACCCATTTTTTTAGCCAGTAATGCCTGGCCCAGAGTATTGTTTATTTTATGAGAGCCAGTATGGTTTAAGTCTTCTCTTTTCAAGTAAACCCGCGCTCCTTTCCAGGATTCGGTTAAGCGCTCTGCCAGGTAAAGAGGAGTAGGCCTTCCAGCATAATTTTTCAGGTAATAATTTAATTCCTCCTGGAATTTTTCATCCTTTCGGTAATATTCGTAAGCTTCCTCTAACTCCTCTAAGGGGTGAATTAAAATTTCGGGAACGAACTTCCCCCCAAATTCTCCAAAAAATCCTGCCTTTTCCATTTTATTTTCCTCCTATCTTTTCTAAAATTCTTTTTACTTTTTCAGGATCCTTTTTCCCGGGGTAAATTTCCACTCCGCTATTCAAGTCCAAAGCAAAAGGATGCAGAAGAGAAAGACACTGCCAGATATTTTCCTCTTTTAAGCCTCCTCCGATTATTATTGGTTTGGGAAAACTGATCCCTTTTATCTTCTCCCAGGGGAAAGTTATCCCGCTTCCTGCTTTTTTGCTATCGAAAAGCAGGAAATCCACTACTGGAAGGTATTCTTCTACCATAGCGACATCAAAATCTTCTCCCACAGAAAAAGCTTTAATCACTCCTTTCCCCAATTTTTCGCAAAAAACAGGGCTTTCTTCACCATGTAATTGTATTAAGTCAAAACTGCACAACTCTCGTAATTTATTCACTTCCTCTACGCTTTGATTCTGGAAAACCCCTACTTTCATTATCCGAGAAGGTAGAGAGTTAACTACCTCTTTCGCTTTCTCGGGAAGAATAAAACGGGGGCTATCCTCCACCAAAATAAAGCCTAAGGCCCAGATAGGAAATTCACCCAGAAGTAAAACATCTCTTTTTTCTTTAACTCCACAAACCTTAACCCGGGGCAACTTCCACTCCCCCTCTAAGTTCCCTTAATTTCTCAGCTGGGTGGCAGGAAGTAATCAAAGTCTCTCCTATCAAAAAATTGTTTATCCCTTTATCCATTAATCTTTTTATATCATTTCTACTTTTAATTCCACTTTCTGCCACCACTATCACCGAGGGAGGGATTTTTCGACAAAGTCGCTCTGAAACTTGAAGAGAAACCTGAAAAGTGGCCAGATTACGATTATTGATGCCAATTAAAGGAGCGTGAGCCTGTAGTGCTTTTTCTACATCTTCCTCATCATGGACTTCCACCCAGGGGAGGAGATGCAAAAGAGTGCAGAGGTAAACAAAGCGTTGCAGTCGTTCCCGGGAAAGAAGACCAGCAATTAAAAGGAGAGCGTCTGCTCCATTTTGCGCTGATTCATAAATCTGGGTTTCTTCTATTACGAAATCTTTACGGAGAAGAGGAAGAGGGGTAATTTTTCTCACTTCCCGAAACATCTCCAGACTCCCTTGAAAATAATCTTCTTCAGTCACCACTGATATTGCTACTGCCTCTCCTTCTTCGTATTCTTCTAAGAAAGGAAGGAAGCTTCCTTCTATCAACACCCCCCGAGAAGGAGAAGCCTTCTTAATCTCAGCTATGATGTTAGGTTCGGGTGAATTCCTCAAGGAGGAGAGAAGAGTATTTTTCTTCTTCTCTCGCTCACTAAATACATCTACCACTTCCCGGGAAGAATATTGCTTCCCTTCCAGAAGCCTCTTTTTCTTTCCTACTACTATTTTTTCCAGAAACCCCTCCATCATTCTCCCTCCAGGGCTCTGCTTACCTTTACCACTCTTTTCAACGTTTGCAGCGCTCTTCCAGAGTGGATTGCTTCTTCTACCTTTTCTATAGCCTCTTCTAAATCTTGAGCTTCTTCTCCTATCCAGAGCAAAAAAGCGCTATTTAAAACTACTGCTTCTCTGCGTGCTCCTTTTTCTTCTCCTCCCAAAATATTCACAAAAATCCGGGCGTTTTCAGCAGGTGTTCCTCCTCTTAGCTCCTCTATATTTCTTACTGGAAAGCCTGCTTCTTCGGGATGAAAAGAGGAAAAAGTTATTTTACCTCCTTCTACAAAAGCTAACTTACTCTCTCCAGTGGTACTTATCTCATCTAAACCTGGCTCTCCCCACACTACCAAACCTCTTTTCACCCCAAGAGTAGCCAGGGTTGAAGCAACAGGCTCAATAAGTTCCGGAGAATAAACACCCACCAGCTTATAATCCATGGGGCAAGGATTGGTAAGAGGTCCTAAGAGGTTGAAAACGGTTCTAATTCCCAGTTCTTTTCTCACTCCTTGCACTGTCCGTGTAGCAGGATGGTAGAGCGGTGCATAAAGAAAGGCAAATCCTGTTTCTTCAAAAAGAGTTTGCATTTTTTCTCTTTCCATATCTACCTTTATCCCCAGGATTTCCAGTAAATCTGCACTACCACAGCGGCTGGAAACTGAACGATTACCGTGTTTTACTATTTTTAGCCCGGAAGATAAAGCTACAAAAGCGGAAGCAGTAGAGATGTTGAAGGTTCCCTGTCCATCTCCTCCTGTCCCACAATTATCAGCCACAGAAAGGGAAGAAACTGAAAAATTCATTGCTTTTTCTCTCATCGCTTCTGCAAATCCGGAAATTTCTTCTCCATCTTCTTTGCGCATCCGCAGAGAAGATAGGAGTGCTCCCATCTGGGAAGAAGTAAACTCTCCTTCCATCAAGCCCCTCATCAGAGAATAGGAATCCTTCCTGGTGAGCCTTTTACCTTCTATTATGTACTCTAAGAAATCTCGAGCGGTTTTTAACATGAGAGTCCCACCTCCAGAAAATTCTTTAAAATTGTTTTTCCCTGAGGAGTCAGAACTGATTCAGGGTGAAATTGCACCCCAAAAAGAAGGCGAGAAATATGCTGCAAAGCCATTATTTCTCCACTTTCTGTTTGGGCGATGACCTCTAAGGAAGGTGGTAAACTTTCTCGCTCGACAATGAGAGAGTGATATCTACCCACCCAGATCCGGGGAGGTAATCCTCGAAAAAGAGGAGAGGGAAAAAGATAAACTAAAGACTTTTTCCCGTGGTAAGGTCGAGGGGCTTTTACTACCTTTCCCCCTTCAGCCCAGGCAACACACTGATGGCCAAAGACACACCCCTAAAGTGGGGATAGAGGGAAAACAGGAAATTATCTCATTGCTAATTCCCGCCTCCTGTGGCTCTCCAGAGCCAGGAGAGATAACAATCTTTACCGGTTTCATTTGCTCCACTTCTGAGATAGAAATTTCATCGTTACGGAATACTTTGATTTCTTCTGCAGTTAGCTCTCCTAAATATTGCACCAGGTTATAGGTGAAAGAATCGTAATTGTCAATCAAGAGAATCATTAATCATTCCCCCTTCCGGCTAAATTTAAAGCTAAAAGTAAGGCCTCGGCTTTACTTCGTGTTTCCTCATATTCTTTCTGAGGGAGAGAATCATAAACAATCCCTGCCCCCGCCTGAACTTCCGCTTTTCCTTCCCGGAAAAAGATGCTGCGGATAATGATGCAGGTATCGAGGTTGCCATTTAAACTCACATATCCTAATGCTCCAGCATAAGGCCCCCGGGGGAGAGGTTCCAACTCTTCGATTATCTCCATAGCTCTCACCTTAGGCGCCCCACTAACTGTTCCTGCAGGAAAAGATGCCTGTAGTGCCCTCCAGGGAGAAATGCAAGGGGCTAACCTACCAGAAACAGTAGATACGATATGAAAAACATGGGAATAGCGTTCTATATCCATAAATTTTTCCACCTGTACTGTTCCTCTATCACATACTCTCCCCAGATCACTTCTTCCCAGGTCTAAGAGCATCACATGTTCGGCAATTTCTTTCTCGTCATTAAGTAAGTCTCCTATTATTTCTTCCTCAGGAATGGAAGGCAGTCTCTTTCTCGTTCCAGCAATTGGTTTGGTGAAAATTTTCCCATTCTCTATTTTTATGAGCATCTCCGGAGAAGATCCAGCCATCTGAAACTGGTCAGTCTCCAGATAAAAAAGATAAGGAGAAGGGTTCAACGAGCGCAAAAAACGATAGGGAATAAAAGGGTCGCCAGAAAAAGCTTGAGAAAAGCGCTGGGAAATAACTACCTGGGAAGCATGTCCTTCCCGGATAAAGTCTCTCACTTTTTCTACTTTTTCTCTAAATTCTTCCTCACTAAGAGCACACTCCACCTCTCCTTTAGTTGCAAAAAAGGAGGAGGGAGAGGATGATTGACCTATTCTCTCATAAGTTTCTTCTATCCACTTTTTCCCCTGGTTATAATCTTCTTCTTCGCCTCCCCGGGCAACATATACTGCTCCCAAAAGATGTTTGAGGTGGTCAAAATAGAGAAAACGGTTGCTTTTTATCCAGTAGGCTAATGGATAGCTTATCTTCCGGCGAGAAATAGTTTTCTCCCAGGTTTTCACTGCATCATAACTCAGAAAACCCACTGCTCCCCCCAGAAAAGGAAGGGAAGGTTCAGGATAAACGGAGTAAGAAGCAAATTCTCTCTCCAGAAGGGAAATAATGTTAGTAAAGTCTTCAATTTTTACCTCTTCTCCCCCTCGGATTAAAAAAGAATAACGCCCCCATTTTTCCCCTCTTTCTGCACTCTCCAGTAAAATCAGGGGAGTTTCTCCCCGAAATTTGTCTACTAACGATACCGGAGTAAGTCGGTCGGCCAGCTGCTCGGCATAAAGGGGAATAAAATCATAACCCTCAGCCGACAACTTTTTAAATTTTTCCCTATCTGGTTTTATCTCCATGTTTTCCTCCCATAAAAAAAAGCCCTCGTCAAGAGACGAGGGCTTAAACTCGCGGTACCACTCTCATTAACGGCGTTAACCGTTCACTCTTTCGGTACAAAAACTACTATACCTACTTTCTTTAGCGGGAAAGAACCGTCTCAGTCTACTCGAGTATTCCCTTTCGATGAGCTGCTCCGAGGCCCATTCACCTTTCTCTCCAACACCAGGCTTCCACCTACCCTGGCTCTCTGTAGTTGAAGGAAAAAAGCTACTCTCCCTCATCATCGCTTTTCTTATTGGCGCTTATTAAAGCACAACTTTTTCTCTTCGTCAAGAGGTAACGGGTTTTATATAGTTTTGGGTTAATCTGGAGATGATGAGTACTTATGAAAACATGTACTGTTGTCATTCAGTAACATCCAGTAAAAGGGATGATATTTTATGAGAATAAAACTACCCCCCTTCAGGCGAGATTTTAGGAGAATATTGACATAAATTCACCTGCTCATCTTTCTGTGTGATACCAAGAACCAGGATAATATTTAGTGGAAAAGAGTTCTTCTGCTTTTTCTAACTCTTCAACACTCCACTCTCCTTCTTCTATCTCTACGCCCCACTCTTCTCTTAAACTTTCTAAAAGTAACCGGTAAATTTTCCTTTTCTCGGGTAAAGGAGAAAGAACTTCACAGAGGGCAAGAAGGCTATTTTCTAATTCTTTCTGAATTTTTTCTTTTTTCTTAAAGCAGGAAGCAACTTCTTCTCTGTTCCCCTCTAAAATAAATGAAGCTTGAAAGAGATTTCCCCTCTCTCCTCGAGCTTGAGCCACTCCAATAATTTTCCTTCCTCCGATTGTTATCTCATGAGCAACATTAATAGAAAAACAATAAGGAGAAGAAGTATAAATCCCTGATTCTGTTTTTTCGTCTACTTTTATTCCCATCTTTTCCATCATCCGGGTCAGTACTTTTTGTAATTCCTTATAATAAAAAGTATGTCTCTCAAAAGAAGAAGTGGGAATAAAGAGACTGAAAGTAACCTCCTTATCGTGCAAAATAGCTCGTCCCCCGGTAGGTCGGCGCACTAAAGGAATATTTTTAGCTTCAAGATAGCTAAAATCCATTTCGGCAGTTTTCTGGAATCTCCCCACCGAGAGAGTTTCTTCCTCCCACTCAAAAAAACGCAAAGTAAGGGGAGCATCGGGAAAACCCATCTCCAGGAGTGCTTCATCTCTGCTCATATTTTCATAGCCAGAGAGGGGAGGATCAACGAGAACTCTAACCACTTTTTTCATTGAGTTTTCAAAAATACTTCGTACTCCTCTTTATTCATCAAATTCTTAAATTCTTCTTCGTTTTCCGGCTGGATTTTACAAATCCAGCCCTCTCCGTAGGGACTCTGATTAATTAACTCGGGTTTTTTGTCCAACTCTCTGTTTACTTCCATTACTTCTCCAGAAAGGGGAGCATATAAATAAGAAACTGTTTTTATCGATTCTACTTCCCCTATTTTATCTCCTTGCTTTACTTTCTTACCCTCTTCGGGCAGTTCTACAAATATTACATCTCCCAGCTCATTTTGAGCGTAATCAGTAATGCCACAAGTAGCCAAATCTCCTTTTTTTACCCAGAAATGTTCCCGGGTATAAAGTAAATTATCGGGAATATTCACATTTATTAACCTCCTTCCCCAAAAGGTAAATTCACTATTATTGCTTCCAGTCGAGTCCGGGGTGCAGCTACCAGCAAAGTCTCCCCTTTTTCACCGGAGATAGAGCTAATAAACCCCAGAGCTAAAACTTTATGCCAGGAAAAAGAATAGTTACCACTGGTTACATAACCGCAGGGCATCCCTTCTTTAGTGTAGAGGGGGTAGCCATAACGAGGTATTCTTCGCCCCAGAATCTCTAACCCCACCAATCTCTTTTTAGAACCTTCTTCTTTCTCCAGAAGAAGAGGTTTTTTACCAATAAAATCGGCTTTCTCCCAGTCTACAAGATCCTCTCTCCCCAGCTCAAGAGGAGTAATGGTCTCATCTATCTCCTGACCATAAAGAGGGAAGGTAGCTTCAAAACGCAAAAGGTCTCTTGCCCCCAACCCACACAGCGCACCCCCTCGGCGCTCTACCTCTTTAAACAATTTTTCCCAGAGTCCTGAACCCAGAGAGACATCACTCATTATCTCAAAGCCATCTTCTTTAGAAAAGGCAAGATGTGTTACTTGAAATCCGGGAGGAAACTTTCGAAAAGAAAACTTTGGCCAATTATCACCGGAAACCTGAAATAACTCCTTCGCTATTACTGCCGCTTCAGGACCCTGTATGGCAAAAAGCGCTTTCTTTTCCGTTACGTCTTCTATCTCTACTTCCCATTTATTAGTCTTTATCAGATAATCGAGCCACCGGAAAAGCTTTTCCCGCGCCCCGGCATTGGAAATCAAAAGCCATTCTTCTTCTTTCTCTCTAAAGAGAGTTGCCCCATCTACTATTCCTCCCCGCCAGTTGAGAAAAAAAATGTACTTACCTCTTCCTTCCTTAATTTCAGAAACTTTGCGACAGGTAGCATAATCTAAAAAAGGAGTTGCCTCTTTCCCTCGAAGAAGAAACTTCCCCAGGTGAGAAATATCAAAGAGTCCACAGCTATTAGTACAGGCAAAATATTCCTCTCGGATACTTCGGTAATAAAGGGGCATCTCCCAACCACAAAACACCCCCATTCGAGCACCACAAGAGCGGTGAAAATCAGAAAGAGGTAGCTCTCTAAGTGTCATCTATCCTCCCTTTAAGAAAAATGTAAGGGAGAGGCAAAAACTCCTTGAGCTGCTTCCATTAAAGCCTCAGAGAGAGTGGGATGAGGATGAATAGTCTCGGCTATTTCTTGCGGAGTGCATTCTAAGTTTAGAGCTAAAACTGCTTCTCCAATTAAATCTGAAGCGTGAGGCCCTAAAATATGTACTCCCAGTATCTCTCCATTTTTAGCTTCACTAACAATTTTTACCAGACCCTCCGTTTCCCCCTCAATCAGAGCCTTACCGTTTGCTCGAAAGGGGAATCTCCCCACTTTAACTTCATATCCTTTTGCCTCTGCTTCTTTCTCGGTTAATCCTACAGAGGCGATTTCTGGAAAAGAAAAAATGCAATTGGGTATTGCCTTATAGCTTATTCCCTTTTTTTCTCCTTTAATGTGGTTTATCGCTACCTCTGCCTCTCTGTAGGCCACGTGAGCTAAAAGATATTTACCATTTACATCTCCCGGGGCATAGATGTGAGAGATAGAGGTGCGCAAAAACTCATCGGTCCAGACTCCCCGATTTTCCATTTTTAAACCCAGATTTTCTACTCCTAAATTTTCTACCTGGGGCACTCTTCCTGTAGCCACTAAAACACAATCTCCTTCTACCTCTTTTTCTTCTCCTTCTTGAATAAAGGTTACTCGCAGGTTTCCTGAGCGATGAATCTTTTTCACCTGAGCATTAACATGAACTCTCATCCCTCTTTTTTCTACGAGCTGAGTGAGAAGGTTGGCTATCTCCTCATCCACCGGAGGAAGAATCTTGGGCATCATCTCCACTACTTCTACCTTGACTCCAAAAGCATTAAAAATGCAGGCCATCTCCATCCCTATAACTCCTCCTCCGACAACTACCAGACTCTCAGGAAGTGAAGAAAGTTCCAGTGCCTGGTCACTATCGATTACCCCCTCTAAATTAGCTCCTTCTACCGGGAGAGTGGCAGAGCGGGAACCACTGGCCAGAACTATATATTTTCCCCGGATTTCTTCTTTTTCTCCCCCTTCTTTTTCTACCCTTATAGTATGAGAATCCAGAAAAGAAGCAAAACCCTCTATTACCTCCACTTTTCCCTTCCGGAGGAGAAATTGTACTCCACTGGTCAGCTGTTTTACTACCCGATTTTTTCGATTCAGGACCTTTTCCCAATCAACTCCTTGAAAATCCGCTTTTATCCCAAAATCCTGTGCCTTTTTTACCAGATTAGCTACTTCCTGAGATTTAAAAAAGACCTTGGTAGGAATACACCCCCGGTTAAGACACGTTCCACCCAACTCTCTTCCTTCGACAAGGATAGTTTCCCATCCCTCTCGCCCTGCTCGAGTGGCTGCAGCATAACCTGCTGGACCTCCTCCAATAACCACAACTTCTGCTTCTTTCATTTTATTGCCTCCATTCAGGAAAACTATTAGAGTCGGTAAAAAAACGGTCTATAGCTTGCGCTGACCTTTTACCTGCACCCATAGCCGATATCACAGTAGCCGCCCCAGTTACTATATCTCCGCCGGCGAAAACTCCCGCTAAACTAGTAGCTCCGGTTTCTGCATCAGCGGCGATGTAACCTCTTCTATTCAATTGTAAGTCAGGAATAGTCTCTAAGAGCAGAGGGTTAGGACCCTGTCCTATAGCCACCACCACAGTGTCAATAGGAATAACAAATTCTGAACCAGGAATGGGAACAGGCCTCCTTCTTCCCGACTCATCCGGCTCTCCCAATTCCATTTGAATACACTCAATACCCGTTACCCAACCATTTTCATTGCCTAAAAAACGAACCGGGTTAGTCAAAATGATGCAGTTCACTCCCTCTTCTTCTGCTCTTTCTACTTCTTCAATTCGAGCAGGCATCTCCTTTTTGGTACGTCGATATACCAGGCACACCTCTTTTGCTCCCAAACGTAAGGCGGTTCGTGCAGAATCCATAGCCACATTCCCTCCTCCAATCACTGCTACGCTTTGCCCCACTTTCAAAGGAGTGTCATAACGAGGGAAAAGGTAAGCTTTCATCAGGTTGGAACGGGTGAGAAATTCGTTGGCAGAATAAATACCATTCAAGTTTTCCCCGGGAACTTCCAAAAAGTAAGGAAGACCCGCTCCTGTTCCAATAAAGAAAGCCTGATACCCTTCATCTTTTAAGTCATCCAGAGTAAAAGTTTTACCTATTACCCGGCTTACTTTTAACTCTACCCCCAAAGACTGTACATAATCGACTTCTTGCGCCACAATAGCCTTGGGAAGGCGAAATTCAGGAATGCCGTAAACTAAAACCCCACCTGGCGCATGCAGAGCTTCAAAAATGGTAACTTTATAGCCCATTCTGGCTAAATCTCCAGCACAGGTTAAACCAGCCGGACCCGAGCCAATCACCGCCACTTTCTTATCCCGAGGAGGAGGAAGAGAAGGAGCTTTTACTCCCTTTTCTCTTTCATAATCAGCTAAAAAACGCTCTAAGTATCCAATGGCAACGGGTTGTCCTCTTCTGCCCAGTATACACTTGCTTTCACACTGGTCTTCCTGGGGACACACTCTTCCGCATATAGCAGGAAGGCTATTTTTCTCCTTTATTTTAGCAATGGCCCCATCCAATTCACCCTGCGATAGAAGTTTAATAAAACCAGGAATATCAATTTCCACCGGACACCCTTCGATACAGGTGGGTTTTTTGCACTGAATGCAACGACGAGCTTCTGCTACTGCTACCTCTTCCGATAGCCCTAGAGGAACTTCATTAAAATCTTTAATCCGCTCTTCGGGGGGACGTTGAGGCATTTTAGGTCGAGAAGGACGTTCAGTAGACATGGTAGGGGGCTCCCTCCTTTTCTGTTTCCATTAACCAGGCATCTAACGCTCGTTTTTCTTCCTCTAAATAAATCCGCTGACGGGCCATCAATTCATCAAAGTCTACCTGGTGGCCATCAAAAACTGGACCATCCACACAAGTAAATTTACACTTTCCCCCCACTGTTACCCGACAGCAACCGCACATTCCCGTTCCATCTACCATTATGGGATTAAGACTCACCAGAGTGGGAATGGAATACTTTTCAGTTAAGAGACTCGTCATCTTCATCATTATTACCGGCCCCACCGCTACTACCAAATCCACCTTATCTTTATTTAGAACTCGTTCCAGAACCTGAGTTACAAATCCTTTTTCACCATATGTCCCATCGTCAGTAGTAACAAAAAGCTCATCACTCACTCTTCGCATTTCCTCTTCCCAGAAAAGAAGATTAGAGCTGCGAGCTCCGATGATAGAGGTAACTCGATTTCCCTTTTCCTTAAAAGCTCGAGCCTTAGGATAAGTGGGGGCAATACCCACCCCTCCTCCTACACAAACTACGTGACCAAAATATTTTTCTTCGATTTCTTTTCCTAAAGGTCCTATAAAATCTAAAATCTCATCCCCTTCTTCTAAATCCCCTAACACCATAGTGGTTTTACCTACCTCTTGAAAAATTATGGTAACTGTTTCTTCTTGCAGATCAAAATCAGCAATAGTTAAGGGAATACGCTCCCCCTGTTCATTGATGCGTAAAACCACAAATTGACCGGGCCTGGCTTTGCGAGCCACCCAAGGAGCATCAATTACCATGAGTTTAATCTGAGGGGTGAGGACTTCTTTTTTTAGAATCTTTGCCACTTTCTTTCCTCCTTCTGAGTTTAGAAAACCAGAAAAAATTATACTATATAATCCTTCTTTGTTTAGGGTATATTTTAGACCATACCGTTTTATTTTCCAAATCCTATGTTATAATGTTTCCCAGTAAAATAAAAGGAAAGGAGAAGGTCAAAATGAAAAAATTGCGTTTTATCTCTGTTTCACTTGTAGCTATTCTTAGCATATTTCTCGCGGTAGGTGTTGCATCAGCTCAAGCCATTTCATCTCAACCTGTCTACTATGCTAAATTTATGGACACCGTCTCTCAAGTGGAGGAGTTGAGCACTTTTGTCGAGGTAGTAAAAGCTGCTGGATTGGAGGAGACTCTCAACAAGGGTGAATACACCATTTTTGCTCCCACAAATGATGCCTTTGACGCTCTTCCAGAAGGAAAACTGGAAAGATTGCTCCAGCCCGAGAACAAAGAAACTTTAAAAGATATACTCACTTATCACGTAATTCCTCGTCGCCTCTCAGTAGACGATTTTCGAGCAGGGGAAAAGTACAAAACCCTGAACGGCCATTTAATCCATGTCTTTTTTGAGGAACCGCCCATCGTGATTAATAGAAAAATCAACGTGGTAGGATCTTATGCTGCTTCTAACGCTATAATCTATATGGTGGATAAAGTAATTTTCCCGCCAGAAGGACCCAAGCCAAAATAAAGGTGAATACTAAAAAGCGCCCCTTTTCAAAAATAAAGTTTAGGGGCGCTTACAATTTTTAGATGGAGCCGGCGAGCGGACTCGAACCGCTAACCTGCGCATTACGAATGCGCTGCTCTACCATTGAGCCACACCGGCTTAATACCACAAAAATTCTATAACTTTCTCTTCCTCCTGTCAAACATTGATCCCGCCCCGAAAAAGCCCGTTTATCAAAAGGAGCTATAAGAAATAAACTTCTCCCTCTTCCTTTTTTGGTCATCGTGAGGGTTATATAAAGTAGTCTACGATGTGATATTAAAACATTAAAAAAGACAAGACCTGTCGAGATGGAGAAAAAATAGAATATAGTATCTCGCAAAACCTATTAAATTGCTCAAATCTTAAAAACAAATTACATCGGAGGTTAAAACGCCATACAAGAAAACGGGCTCGCGATGGCAGTTAAATGAGTTACAATGGGTCTTGCGATTAACTATAATTTACGATGCAATAATAAAAAAGAGATGATTAAAAGCGAGAGTACTACACCAGAAAAAGCATCCTGGTCTACTTGCGTTCGTTAGAAAAGGAAAAACAAGATTGCCACACTAGGTGCAGGGTAAAATAAAAAAAAGAAGAATGCTTTGATTTTTGCGGTTGACTTTATACAATGGACAATCAGAAAGGACTATTAGATCAACAGTGAAAAACCATTTACTTTTTGCGGGAATGTAAACTTGACCTCCTGCTTTTAATTCGTTTAACATGATTGCATATTCGCGCCCTTTGTTGTTTTGGGGGTGAGTTAGTTATACATGAGATAGCACAGAGGAGGCAAAAACTCATGAATGAAACTATCAAATCGATATTGGGCAGAAGAAGTGTAAAAGAGTACCGGCCCGAGCAAATAAAAGCTGAAGAGTTAGAAATGATTCTTCTGGCTGGCAGATATGCTCCCTCGGGCATGAACAGGCAACCCTGGCTTTTTGTGGTGATACAAAACAAAGATGAGCTGATAAAAATCAAAGAAACTCTCCAGAAAAATATGCCCGCTCCCCCCGGAGGAGGAAGAAGACCTCATCTTCTGGAAACGGCTCCCACGCTTATTATTGTTTTCGGGCAAGACGGTGCATCCACTACCATTCACGATTGCACCTTGGCTATGGGTAACATGATGATTGCCGCTGCATCTTTAGGGATAGGATCAAACTGGATACATGCAGTAGTGAAAGATTTATTCCTTTTTGAAGAGGGGAAGGCCTTAAAGAAAGAATGGGGAGTGTCTGATGAATATATTCCCTATGCTGCAGCGGTGTTTGGATACCAAGCTAAAGAGCCCATGTATCGCCCTCCTCGTAAGGAGGGAGTGGTGAAAATCATCAGCTAACCGGGTGGTGTAATTTTATGTCTGCTACAGTTTCCGAGAAAGAGAGATACCGAAATGTGGGTATTTATTTTCTAGAGGATATAACCTCGCCGGAATTTAGTCACCAGAGTTACTCATTTAAATATAGCATTTGGATTAATTTACAACAAAGAATATAAAGAAATCGGGCCAGAGAAAAACTCCCCGGGGGCAACACCTGCAGATTTTGGTCCCGAGAAGCAGCATACAATGTCAGAAGAGGGGTGTTACCCCTGAACGTATTTATCATCTCTTTTCGTCACCCCGGTGACTTTCGAGCCGGGGTCTATGTTATTGAGGACAGAAACTATGGATGCCTGATTAAAGATTTCAGGCATGGCGAAAGAGGGATGTCACCCTTGAATAGTTCTATCGACTACAAGGAGGCGCTGCCCCCTTATAAACCCGTAAGAGCACAAAAGATAGGAAAAGCATTAAAATAATTAGCTGGAGAAAAAACATTCCAACATTGTTATCTCAGTTTTTTAAACCTTTTTTACTTTTTCTTATGCGGCAGGCTACCAAACGAGGTTCATAACAACCCGCATGTGAAGTGAAGTATTTAACGCAGAGAGAGAAGGCATGATTTTTCTGATTAATATAATCGGTAAACATTAAAGTAGCTTGTCATATCCGGGAAATTAAGAGAGAATAAAATAAAAAAGGGTGGTGCTTGTGAGTCCTATTCTTTTAGGAACTGTAGCTAGTCTTTTAGCCGGGTTGGCTACCGGTGTGGGAGCATTACCGGTTCTTTTTGGAAGAGGTCAAAAAATTTCCCACCGATTTCGAGATGAACTATTAGGTATGGCAGCAGGAATAATGCTTGCCGCTACTGCTTTCAGTCTTTTAGTTCCGGCGATTGAGACGGGAGGAGCATGGATAGCTGCACTGGGGGTAGCCATAGGGGGAGTTTTGCTCGATGTTTTTGATAAAATAATACCTCACGAGCACTTTGAGAGGGGAAGAGAAGGACTGGGGCCAGAGCTAAAGCAGATCTGGTTATTTGTCCTGGCTATCACTTTACATAATTTCCCGGAAGGCTTAGCAGTAGGAGTGAGCTTTGGCAGCGGAAATATATCTGATGGTATTACGATAGCTCTGGCCATTGGTCTACAAAATATCCCCGAAGGACTGGCAGTAGCTGTTTCCCTTTTAGGAGTGGGGTATAATCATCGTCAGGCTTTTGTTTATGCTTTACTTACCGGGTTGGTGGAGCCTATCGGAGGATTTTTAGGAATTTCTCTCGTTACCATTATGTATTCTTTTCTTCCTCTGGGGATGGCTCTTGCCGCAGGAGCAATGCTCTTTGTGATTAGTGATGAGATAATACCCGAAACTCACCACTCTCCCCATGCTCGCTCATCTACTTATGCCCTTCTTTTAGGGTTTATAGTTATGATGATTCTGGACACTGTTTTGGGATAAACTTCTAATCAGACTACCAAACATCATAAAGTTTTTGGCAAATTTGCCGATTAACTAATACAGAAAGTATATAAAAATAAAATTGGGAGGGATAAAGTTGAAAATCCGAACCAAGATTCCCTTGGGATTTATTGTCCTAGCACTGCTGGCAGCAGTAGTAGGTGGCTTTGCCATTTATGCTTTTCAAGAAATAGGCACGTCTTTAGAGGAGGTGAGAAGTAGTACTCCTTTACTTTTAGCCACTTCCAGAATTAAAGACCTTCTTTCAGAAAAAGATTCTCTGGTATCTTCCTATCTTTTAGAAGAAGACACCGCCACTCTCGATCAAATTAAGGGAGAATTAGAGTTGTTAGATAATAAAATCATGACCTATATTGAAGCTCTGAGGCTGGGAACAGAATCAGAGGAATTTGAAGCCTCTTCTTACTATTCTATCTGGGAAAAAGAGGAATTCCCCTACTCCCTACCTCTCTTAGAAGAAGGAACTCCTCTTTACAATAGCTTGCAGAATTTAAAAGGTTTTGAGGTTGGCCATCAAAGTAAAGTGAATTCGGTAACTACGTTGTGGCGCGAATTCCTTATTGGTCGCCAGCAAAGAGACGAAGCTGCTTTAGCTATGGATGAACCAGCCCAGGTGGTGGTTAATTTTATTCAGTCGGTGGCACAAGCAGTGGAAAAGTTCACTCAGCCAGTAGAGGAAATCAACTCTCTTATCTCCCGCTGGTTAGCTACCGGTGATCCTGCTGGAACAATAGCTGTTTCTATTAACTCTTATTTCGAATCTTTTTCCAATGACATCGATACTTCCTCTATGATTTCTGACCAGACCAAAAAAGATATAAAAGATAAATTGGCTCTTTATCGTCAAAATTGGGAGAAACTACAAAACAACTTCCCTATTGCCACCCCTGAAGAGCGAGACAATTTATATATGGAATGTTACCGGTCTTATAGCTCTCTTAAGAGAAGTATAGAAAATTTGAAAATGGATAAGTGGATGGATAAGCTAAACACCATAAACCAGGAAAGAAAAAACTATCTTTTATTGTCTGACCCCGAAGCCAAAGAAACCGCCCGCCAAAAAGTGGAAACCAATCTAGAACAGATGAAAAAATTTATGGAGGAAGATTTTCTAAAGACTTACGGGTCGGTTATTGCAGAAACAGTAATTAACGACCGCTGGAAACCCTTTGTTGAACTGTGGAATGAAATAGTTATTAAAGATAATTATTTAAAGTTTGCTGAAGAGCAAACTAAAAAAGCTATTACTGAAGTAAGAAGAACGGGCCAAGAAGTTTTGGCGGCAATGAACGATATGAATCAGGAAGTGCTTGATCAATTTGATACTACTGTTGCTCGCGTCAGTGAGCTTCAAAACCGATTATCTCAGCTTCTCTATTTAATAGTGGGTATTATAGTAATTCTGGCCATTATCTTAGGCATAGTTATCTCAAGAAGCATCGTCTCCCCCATAAATCGCAGTGTTTCTTTTGCCCAGGTTTTAGAAAAAGGAGATTTAACTCAGGAAATCTCTCTCCGCCGCCGGGATGAACTGGGAATTCTCTTTAACTCCTTAAACCAGGCTTCCCGGTCCTTACGAACGTTCCTAAAAGAAGTAGCCGAGGGAGCAGAAACAATCATATCCTCTATGGAAAACCTCCAGCATGCTTCTCGAGAAATTGCCCAAACCGGGGATCAGATTGGCCAAACCATATCTCAAGTAGCCCGAGGTTCAGAGGAACAAAGCCAGAATCTAACTGAAATCTCTCAAAATATGGAAGACCTTGTAAACCTGGTCAAGGGAATGGCTGAGCAGCTGAAAAAGCAATCAAATAAAGCTTATACCACTTTAGAAGCAGTAGACCAGGTTATGGAAAGCATTCAGCTCACCGGGGGCAACTTAGAAAAAGTTCAAGAATCTGTTACTCAGGCTTTCAGCCTCTCTGAAGAAGGACAAAAAACTTTAAAGGAAGTAGTAGAAGCCATGGAAAGCATCAGCAATTCGGTCCTTTCCGTAGGAGAAATAGTAAAAACGTTAGGGTACAGTTCTCGAGAAATTGGAAGTATTACTGACCTCATAACTGGTATCGCTGATGAAACCAATCTTTTGGCCTTAAATGCAGCAATCGAGGCTGCTCGAGCCGGAGATGCAGGAAGAGGATTTGCTGTGGTGGCTGATGAAGTGAGAAAATTAGCTGAAGAATCAGCCCATGCTGCTCAACGAATTGCTGGTTTAATTGGAGACATTCAAAAAGAAACCAATAAAGCGGTAAATTCTATGGAGGAAAGCACCAAGAGAGTAGAGAGCGGAACTCAAGCAGTGGATAGAGCTCGACGGGCTTTTCAAGATATTTATCAGGCTAATCAGGTAGTAACTGAGGAAACCAATTCTATCTCTTCTTCTTTCGTACGAGTAGAAGAGATATCTCAAAAAATCGTCCAGTTGGTTCGAGAAATGTCAGAAATTTCCCGTCAAAATGAAGCTGAAACTCAAGAAGTAGTTGAAAAGGCTGAAGAGGTATTTACCAGACTCAGCAACGTCGCCTCCATTTCTGAAGAAAATGCTGCTGCAGCCGAAGAGGTAGCTGCCTCAGCCGAAGAGCAGAGTGCCGCACTACAAGAGATGGATAAGGCAATCCAGGAAACTATGGATATGGGAAGGGCTCTACAGGAGGACCTCCGGCATTTTACTATTTAAATCCCGATTAAGGAATAAAGATCATTGATAATACACATCT
>DGDO01000042.1 GCA_002385475.1 Candidatus Sordicultor fermentans
AAAAAGGTTTCCCATGTTCTGGACATTCCCTTAAGCGAAATTTACGGGATAGTTACTTTTTATCACTTTTTCTCTCTCAAGCCTCGAGGAAAACATATTATTCAGGTTTGCTTGGGAACAGCTTGCTATGTGAGAGGAGGACAAGAAATTCTCAATCGTTTGGAGGAGGATTTAGAAATTGGAGTAGGAGAGGTGACCGAAGACAGATTGTATTCCCTGGAAGTAATGCGTTGTGCTGGAGCTTGTGGTTTAGCACCGATAGTTAAGATTGACAACGATATTTATAAGAGGGTAAACCCTGCTCAAATTATGGATATAGTTAAGAGCTATTCCTAATTTTATGAAGGAACTTTCTTTACACATTTTAGATGTAGTGGAAAATTCTCTCCGGGCTAAAGCAAAAAAAGTAAGGATTTCTATCCTGGAGGATACCCGGGAAAATCGTTTGGAGTTGGTTATTGAGGATGACGGAGAAGGCATGGATGAGGAAACATTAAAAATGGTGAGGGACCCTTTTTTTTCTGGACAGGGTAAGAAGGTGGGAATGGGCATTCCTCTCTTAGATCAATTAACCAGGCAATGCGAGGGGAATTTAGAGATATTATCGGAAAAAGGTAAAGGAACCACTGTGCGAGCAACTTTTCAAAGAGATAATCTTGATTTACCCCCTCTGGGAAAACTGGCTGATACTCTTTTTGTGATTATGGCTTCTCATCCAGAAGTGGAGCTGGAATTTATCCACCGAATAGATGATTGCCAGTGGTTATTTAACAGTAAAAAGGTAGAGGAAGAATTAGATTTAACCGAGGAAAACCGGGGTGTACTTTTGCCTGCTATTCGGGAGTGGATTGAGTATCAAGAAGAAATATTGAAGGGAGGAATTGGGAATGAAGATAAGTAGTATAGAAGATTTAAGACGAATTAAAGAAGAAGCGCAAAAAAGAACTTTATTGCGAGAAGGAAAGGCTGATTATAGAGTGGTAGTGCATATGGGGACCTGTGGTATAGCAGCAGGAGCGAGAGAGGTAATGTCAGCCATTCTGGATGAAATTGCTAAACGAGGTCTCACTAACGTTATGGTTACCCAGGCTGGTTGTATCGGACTCTGTGATCGAGAACCTCTGGTGAGCGTGGAAAAGGGGGAGGAGCGAATTTTATATGGTGATATTACCCCGGACAGGGCTCGACAAATCATAGCTTCTCACCTGGTTAATGGCCAGATTGTAGGAGATTGGGTAGTGCATGCTGAAGGCAGGGCGAGGAGGTAAAGTGGATGGCTGAACAGGAAAGATGTCAGGTACTTCTATGTGCTGGTGCGGCTTGTATTTCTTCTGGGGCTTTAAAAATAAAGGAAGCTCTGGTAAGGGAGCTTCAGAAAAATGCCTTGGATAATGAGGTAAGGTTGATCGAGACTGGTTGTGTGGGTCCTTGTAATTTAGGACCACTGGCCATCATCTACCCGGAGGGGGTTTTTTATCAGAAACTAACTCCTGAAGACGCAAAAGAGATAGTTGAGGAACATCTTCTTAAAGGGAGGGTGGTAGAGAGGTTACTATATCAGCCGCCCCAGGAAGAAAGAAAAAAGTTTTTGCGAGAAATTGATTTTTTTGATAAGCAACTAAAAATTGCTCTGCGAAATTGTGGTTTCATCAATCCTCTGAACATTGAAGAATATATCGCTCGTGACGGATATTTAGCTCTCTCTCGAGTTTTGACTGAGATGACTCCTGAGGAAGTAATAGCAGAAGTTAAAAAGTCAGGTCTTCTGGGTCGAGGCGGAGCAGGTTTCCCTACGGGCTTAAAGTGGGAGCTTACCCGGCAAGCTAAAGGCTATCCCAAGTTTATCATTTGTAATGCTGATGAGGGAGACCCGGGAGCTTTTATGGATAGAAGTATTTTAGAAGGTGACCCGCATTCCGTAATTGAGGCCATGACTATCGCCGGCTATGCAGTAGGAGCAGAAAAAGGCTATGTTTACGTTCGGGCAGAATACCCTTTAGCGGTAGAGCGACTGGAATATGCTATAAATCAAGCTCGAGAATATGGTCTTCTGGGAGAAGATATACTCAACAGTGGTTTTAACTTTGATGTCGAGATTCGTATTGGAGCGGGAGCTTTTGTCTGTGGAGAAGAAACAGCTTTGATTGCATCTGTAGAAGGAAAAAGGGGCATGCCTCGCCCTAAACCTCCTTATCCTGCTCAGGAAGGATTATGGGGGAAACCCACAGTGATTAACAATGTGGAAACCTATGCCAATATTCCCCCCATCATATTACAGGGGGCAGATTGGTTCCGGTCTATTGGAGCAGAGAATAGCAAAGGTACTAAAGTTTTTGCTCTGGCTGGGGATATAAATAATACCGGTTTAGTAGAAGTGCCTATGGGTATTAGCTTGGGAGAGGTCATTTATGATTTAGGAGGAGGTATTCGAGGAGGCAAAAAACTAAAAGCGGTGCAGATTGGAGGGCCTTCAGGAGGATGTATCCCGGTTGGGTATCTCAATGTTAAAATCGATTACGATTCTCTGAAAGAGTTAGGAGCCATTATGGGCTCGGGTGGTCTCATAGTTATGGATGAAGATACCTGCATGGTGGATCTGGCTCGATTTTTCCTGGAGTTTGTTCAAGACGAATCGTGCGGGAAATGCACTCCCTGCCGAATAGGCACTAAAAGGATGTTAGAAATTTTACAGAGGATTACCCAGGGAGAAGGAAGAGAAGGAGATATAGAGCGTTTGGAAGATTTAGCTAACCAGATCAAGACCACTGCTTTGTGCGGTCTGGGGCAAACTGCTCCCAATCCGGTTTTGAGTACTATTCATTATTTTCGGGACGAATACGAGGCTCACATTCGAGAGAAAAAATGTCCAGCAGTGGTGTGCCGGCCATTATTTGTGTCTCCCTGTCAGCATGCCTGTCCTCTGGGTATAAATATTCCCGGTTATATTTCTTGCATTAAAGAGGGCGATTATTTGGGCGCTTTACAGATTATCAGGGAAGATAACCCGCTTCCTTCAGTTTGTGGGCGGGTTTGTCATCGGCTTTGCGAAAGTAAGTGCAGGCGTGGAGATATGGATGAGCCGGTAGCTATTGATGATTTAAAGCGTTTTGTGGCTGATTATGCCCGGCAAAATCGGATAGCCTTGCCAGTGGTTATGGATAGAAAACGAGATGAATCAGTAGCTGTGGTGGGTTCTGGTCCTGCGGGACTCACTTGTGCTTATTATCTGGCCCGGCTGGGTTATTCGGTAACCATTTTTGAAGCTCTTCCTGTAGCGGGAGGAATGTTAGCTGCAGGTATTCCTTCTTATCGTTTGCCTCGAGAGGCTCTGGAATATGACATTAATCAAATTAAGGCTATGGGAGTAAAGATAGAGCTCAATAAAGCGGTGGGTAAAGAAATTAGCTGGAAGGAAGTACGGGAAAAGTTTGATGCTGTTTTCCTGGGTATAGGAGCCTGGAAGAGCGCTCCTTTAGGTATTCCTGGTGAAAATCTCTCTGGAGTAATTGCCGCTCTCGACTTTCTACGCGACTTTAATTTAGGAGGCCATGTTGAGGTTCCCCGTCGAGCAGTGGTGGTGGGAGGAGGAAATGCAGCCATAGACGCTGCTCGTACTCTTCTTCGTCTGGGAGCAGAGGAGGTAAACGTAGTTTATCGGCGTACCAGAGGTGAAATGCCTGCTATTTCCGAAGAAGTAGAAGCTGCAGAAGAAGAGGGCGTTATTTTCCACTTTTTGATGGCTCCACTTGAAGTGATAGGAGAAAATGGCAAAGTAAAAGGTATCAGGTTGCAAAGGATGAAGCTGGGAGAATTTGACCGGAGTGGAAGAAGGAGGCCTATCCCTGTAGAAGGTGCAGAAGCTTTCTGGGAATGTGATATGGTGGTGGAAGCAGTGGGTCAAATTCCGGAAGTGGAGAGTTTAGGAGAGATGTTATCTGTGGACCATCGAGGTAATATTTTAGTGGACCGTTATTCTCTTTCTACCTCCCTTCCTGGAGTTTTTGCTGGAGGGGATGCTATAGGTGAAGAGGCTACCGTGGTTCATGCTATGGCTCTGGGTAAAAAAGCAGCCTTTAGTATTCACCAGTATCTGCGGGATTTGAAGCCTGAGGAAGAAGAAGTTATAATCCGGCCAGAGCGACCCAAAATTCTGGAGGAACCACCAGTTTTACAAGAAATCCCTCGAGTTAAGCCACCGGAGCTACCTGTAAGAGAGCGAGTGTGTTCTTTTTCGGAAGTGAAGCTCTGTCTGGAAGAGGAAGACGCTCGTCGGGAGGCAGAACGATGTTTGCGCTGCGATCTGGAAAAAGTATTGAAAAAATACCAGGAAATAGTTATGGCTGAGGAGGAGGTTCAATGACTGGATTAGCAGTTTATGAGGAGATAGATGAAATTATCGGGAAACATCAAGAGGAGAAAACTCCTCTTCTTTCTATTCTGCAAGAGATACAGGAGAGATGGCGATATCTCCCCGGGGATGTTCTAGGATATGTATCCCGGAAGTTAGATATTCCGTCCAGTATGGTATGGGGAGTAGCCACTTTTTATTCCTTTCTGAAAACAGAACCGGCAGGTGAATACGTCATCAGGGTTTGTTGCAATGCTCCCTGTCATGTTAATGGTTCTGTGGACGTTTTGAAAACCCTGCAAAAGGAGTTAGGTATTAAAGAAGGGGAAACTTCCCGAGATGGCAAATTTACTCTGGAGACGACCAGCTGTTTGGGAGTTTGTGGTGTTGCTCCCGCTATGATGATTAACGATGTAACTTATGGCAATCTCTCAGAAGACAGAATCCGAGAGATTTTAGCCCTTTACCGGTAGGAGGACGCGTATGTTTTATCGCAGTCATGTTTTAGTGGAGATGACCAGTAATTCTCTGGTTCGGGGAGCAGCTCAAATTAAAGAGAGACTGGAGAGAGAAATTGAAAGGTTAGGTTTAGATAAAGAAATTAAAGTTCTGGAAACTGGTAGCCTTGGGGCAGCCCTTCCCTCTCCTTTTGTGGTGGTTTACCCTGATAACATCGTTTATGCTCCGGTTACAGTGAGCGATGTAAAAAGGATTGTAGAAGAGCATTTCTGGAAAGGAAGACCAGTGGGAGATTTGATTTTCTCTCCTTCAGAACGGAGAGAAATTGGTGTTTTTTTACCTTATTTTCCACTGACTAAAGAAAAAAGGGTGGTTTTACGCAATAGCGGTCAGATTGATCCCACTAACATTGAAGAATATATCGCTCGTGACGGATATTTAGCTCTCTCTCGAGTTTTGACTGAGATGACTCCTGAGGAAGTAATAGCAGAAGTTAAAAAGTCAGGTCTTCTGGGTCGAGGCGGAGCAGGTTTCCCTACGGGCTTAAAGTGGGAGTTTACTAAAAATGCAGAAGGAGTGGAAAAATATATAGTATGCAATGCTGATGAGGGAGAGCCAGGAACTTTTAAAGACCGACTTATTTTAGAAGGTGACCCTCATTCCATAATTGAAGCCATGGCTATTGCCGGTTATGCAGTAGGAGCTGGAGAGGGTTACATCTATGTGCGAGGAGAATATCCCCAGAGTATTAACCATTTGAGAATAGCCATTGAGCAAGCCCGAGAATATGGTTTGTTAGGGGAAAATATATTGGGTTCCTCCTTTAGTTTTGAAGTGCGTATTCGTAAAGGGGCAGGAGCCTACATATGTGGAGAAGAGACTGCTCTTTTAGAGTCCATTGAGGGGAAAAGAGGAATACCTCGAAACAAGCCTCCTTATCCTGCTCAAGAGGGATTATGGGGGAAACCAACAGTAATTAACAATGTGGAAACTCTGGCCAATATTCCTCCTATCATATTACAGGGCGCAGATTGGTTTCGGTCTATTGGAACTCCCACCTGTACAGGTACTAAAGTTTTTACCTTGACTGGTAATGTAAACAATCTGGGCTTAATCGAAGTTCCTATGGGTATTACCTTAAGGGAACTGATTTTTGAGGTGGGAGGAGGTATCCGGGGGGGTCATAACCTGAAATTAGTTCAAACTGGTGGTCCCTCAGGTGGTACTATGACTCCTGACCTTTTAGATGTTCCGATGGCTTTTGATACTCTTTCCCGTTATGATTCGGCTTTAGGGTCGGGAGCACTTACGGTAATAGATGATACTCACTGTATCGTAGATGTGGTTAGAAATTTTATGGAGTTTTTTCTTTATGAATCGTGCGGGAAATGTACTCCCTGCCGAGTGGGGACTAAGAGGATAGTGGAAATTCTAAATAGAATAAGTGAAGGCAGAGGAGAACCCTCCGATCTTGAAAATCTACGCTATATGGGAGAACATATAAAAAGTACATCTTTTTGTGGTTTAGGACAGGCTGCTCCTAATCCTCTTTTGCGCTCTTTAAGTTTTTTTGAGGAGGAATTTAGAGCTCACCTGGAAGAGAAAAGGTGTCCTGTGGATACTTGTTCTATGAAAACTAAAACTAAAATTTTGATTTGAATAAGGAGTTGAAGAGCCCATGGCTAAAATAGTAGAGGAAATGAAAGAAGGAACGGGTCAAAAAAAGTTGGTTACTATTTATTTAGATGGGAGAGAAGTGAAGGTACCAGAAGGGGTTAGTATCTTAGAAGCTTGCAATATGGAAGGTATAAAAATTCCCACCCTTTGTTATTTTGAGGGATTAACTCCCTGGGGAGGATGTCGAATCTGCATGGTGGAAGTAGAGGGACAACCTAATCTTGTGGCCTCCTGTGTTACTGACGTGCGAGAAGGTATGAAAATCAAAACTTCCTCTAAAAAAGTGAGAGAAGCTCGTAAAACTAATCTCGAGCTTTTGCTTTCTAATCATCCTCTGGATTGTCAATTGTGTGACCGCAATGGTTCTTGCGAGTTACAGGATTTATCCTATCAGTTTGGTGTGCGAGAAATCCGCTTTCCTGGAGAGAAAAAGACTTACGAGGTGGATAGAAGCAGCCCTTCAATTAAGAGAGATGCTAACCGCTGCATCCTGTGTGGTCGCTGTATCAGAGCTTGCCAGGAAATACAGGCAGTTTTTGCCATCGATTTTGCTAATCGAGGATTTGATAGTTTAGTCAGTCCTTCGCTGGGGCTTCCCTTAGGAGAGAGCGTATGTGTTAACTGTGGACAGTGTATTCTGGCCTGTCCCACAGGAGCACTTTCTGAAGTTTCTCATGTGGAAATGGTATGGGAAGCCTTAGAAGATCCAGAAAAATTTGTAATCTTGCAAACTGCTCCAGCTATAAGAGTAAGTATTGGGGAACCTTTTGGTTTACCCCCGGGAACAGTGACTACTGGTAAAATGGTAGCAGCATTCCGGAGATTGGGATTTGACCGGGTGTTTGATACTAATTTTGCTGCCGACCTCACCATTATTGAAGAGGGGACGGAATTTATCAATCGTTTGCAAAAGGGAGGGAAATTACCTCTCATAACTTCTTGCAGTCCAGGATGGATAAAGTTTATGGAGCATTTTTATCCTGAGCTAATGGAGAATGTTTCTACCTGTAAATCTCCGCAGCAAATGTTTGGAGCAGTAGCTAAAACTTACTATGCTCAGAAATTAGGAATAGATCCTCAGGATATGGTAGTGGTTTCCATTATGCCCTGTACGGCTAAAAAATTTGAATGTCAGCGGGAAGAGATGAAATCCAGTGGTTGTCAGGATGTAGATTATTCTCTCACCACTCGAGAAGCAGCCCGAATGCTTAAAGAAAAAGGTATCGATTTAAGAGAGATGCCGGAAGAAGAATTTGATGACCCCCTGGGTATTTCTACCGGGGCAGCAGCGGTTTTTGGTGCTACAGGAGGAGTGATGGAAGCTGCTCTTCGCTCAGTTTATGAAATAGTTAGTGGTAAAACTTTAGAGAGTCTGGATTTCTATGATGTACGGGGAATGGAAGGAGTGAAGGAAGCTACAGTTAATATTGATGGTTTAGAGGTAGGTGTAGCCGTAGCTCACAGCTTAGGTAATGCCCGTAAAATTTTGGACCAAATTAAGGAAGGAAACTCCAAATACCATTTTATTGAGATCATGGCCTGTCCGGGGGGATGCATCGGTGGAGGAGGGCAACCTATACCCACCGATCTGGATATTAGAATGAAGAGAATTGAGGCTATCTACCAGGTAGATAAAAATCTTTCTCTGCGAAAGTCTCATGAAAACCCGGCAATAAAACAATTGTATGAGGAATTTCTGGGTGAGCCCAATGGAGAAAAAGCCCATCAATTGCTACATACCCATTATCTTCCTCGGGAGAAAATGTAGAACTATAAAGGGGCAGCACCCCTTATAACCCTCGAAAGGAGGAAAGGCAAGAAACTTAAAAAATTTGAATACTACTGAGGAAGGAAAAGAATCTTACTCAGTATAGGGGAACCCCCCATTATTAACTAAAAAGGGTGTTATTAATATGATTTTTGCAGTTAACTACAATTCCGAAGAAGAGGTGATTCTCTCCATCGACCCGGGAAAAGAAAAAGTAGGGGTGGCGGTTCTCTCATCGCAAGGAGAGGTCTGGTTTCGGAAGATATTAACGGAAGAAGAAGTAGAGGAAGAAATTCAGATTCTCAAGAAGCAGTATGGATATTCTCAAATAGTAGTGGGAGACAGCACTGGTAAAGAGAAAATTCTGGAGATCTTGAGAAAAATGGGTCTCGCGTTTGCTTTGGTAGATGAGCGTAATAGCTCTGAAGAAGCCCGAAAATTGTATTTTCGGGCTCATCCCCCTCGGGGTTGGAGGAAGATTGTTCCCCTTTCTTTTCTCTATCCCGATGCGCCTTTCGATGATTGGCAGGCAGTGGTGATAGGAAGACGTTATCTTGATCAGAAAAAGAGTGAAAAAAATGGAAGAAAATAGTGAATTAAGAAAAGTTATTCCTTCTTTGGCCCGTAGAGCTATAGAATATTATCTGAAAGAAGGGAAATATCTCCCTCTTCCCCCGGGGCTTCCTTCTTATCTTATCAGTGAGAAGCGAGGGGTTTTTGTTTCTTTGAAAAAGAAAGGAAGATTACGGGGCTGTATTGGCACTTATATTCCCAGATATGAAAATATAGCACAAGAAATAATTCATAACGCAGTTAGCGCTGCCACTCAAGACCCCCGCTTTCCCCCTCTTCAGGAGGAGGAGTTGCCTTTTGTAAGTGTGTCGGTAGATATTTTATCTTATCCCGAAGAAGTGAATAGTTTAGAAGAATTAGACCCTAAAAAATATGGAGTTATCGTGGAAAAAGGTTGGAAAAGGGGATTATTACTTCCCGACATTGAGGGAATAGATACCGTAGATGAGCAAATTCGTATTGCTCTGGCTAAAGCAGGAATTTCCCCTCAAGAGAAATTTACTATTTATCGCTTTACCGTGGATAGGTATGAGGAAGAAGATTGAAAGTAGCTCGCTTTTTCACTGACTTAGAAAATAAAAGAGTACAATGCTTTCTCTGTCCTCACCGGTGCATAATTGCTGAAGGGAGAAATGGAACTTGCCAGGTGAGAAAAAATGATGGGGGAGTATTGTATGCTCAGACTTATGGGAAAATCTCTTCCTTCGCCTTAGACCCTGTAGAAAAAAAGCCCCTCTATCATTTTTATCCTGGAAGAAACATTTTCTCAGTAGGGAGTGTGGGGTGTAATCTTCATTGTTCTTTTTGTCAGAACTGGTCGATTTCTCAAACTAACCCGGATAATTTCTCTTTACGAGAGATAAGTCCGGAAGATTTAGCTCGCCGGGCTCAAAGAGATGGTTCTATAGGTTTATCTTATACTTATAACGAGCCTTTCATCTGGTGGGAATTTGTTTATGATACAGCTCAGCTGATACGAAAAGAAGGACTTAAAAATGTGCTGGTTACCAATGGTTATGTGGAAGAAGAACCTCTCCGAGAGTTGTTACCCTGGATAGATGCTATGAATGTGGACCTCAAATCTATGGATGATGATTTTTATCGCCGTTACTGTGGAGGAACTCTTCAGCCTGTTTTGAAGACCATCGAAATTTCTGTTCGAGAGGGCACTCATGTGGAGATAACCAATTTAATAATCCCGGGCTTAAATGATCGCTGGGATCTAATTGAAAAGCTGGTGAGCTGGATTTATGATTTGAATCCCAGTATTCCTCTGCATTTTTCCCGCTACTTTCCAACTTACAAACTTGATAATCCTCCCACTCCGGTTTCTTTTTTAGAGGAAGTTTACCATTTTGCTCGGGAGAGGTTACCTTTTGTTTATCTGGGTAATATAGGAGGAGGAAAAGGAAATATTACTTTTTGTCCCACCTGTAGAAGGGAGGTGGTGATAAGGAGAGGATATCAAGTAGACACCTCAGGGCTTTTGGGAAATCGTTGTCGCTTTTGTGGTTCTTCTTTGCCCTTTTACCATGAAACATAAAAAAATATTGTTAGTTTTTTTGTTTTTTATTTTTTTGTTCTCGGGATTTTCCTTTCGAGATAAAGAGGAAAAGAAAACTTTTTTTGGTTTTGATACCTGGATAGAAGTGGAACTTCCTCAGGATAGTGCTCTTCTTCTCCCCCGGATTTCTTCTTTAGTTACTCATCTGGATCAACTCTGGAATCGTTTTTCTCCTCGGAGTATGGTTTTTAAAATAAACCACTCTTCCTTTCCTCTTTCAGTGGATGAGGATACCTTTCGAATATTAGAAGAAGCACAAAAGGGAGGAGAAGAAACTCAGGGGTTTTTCAATATCTTGATTGCTCCTCTTTTGGATTTGTGGGGTTTCCCCGGGCAACCTTCTATTCCTGGAAAAGAAGAAATAGAAGAAACAGTGGATAAAATAGGAAAGAGCAAACTGCATCTGGAGAAAGAAAGTAAAAGAGTATTTATTGAAGGAGAAGGCCAGATAGATTTAGGTGGTATAGCTAAAGGTTACCTGATAGATGAGATAGTTTCTCTGCTGCAGAAGGAGAGAGTTTCTCAAGCATTAATCAATGCAGGAGGAGAAATTTTTGCCCTGGGAAAAGAAATTAAAGCAGGAGTCCGTCATCCTCGTGAGGAAAAACTTCTGGGCTATATTATAATTAAGGATGAGGCAGTATCTACCTCTGGAGATTATTATCGGTTTTTTGAGGAAGAAGGTGTGCGTTATCATCATATCTTAAATCCTTTCACCGGTTATCCGGGAAGAGACTTTTGGAGTGTGACAGTGGTTAGCAAAAAGGCAACTCTTGCTGATATTCTCTCCACTGTTATTATGGCAGGAGGAAGAGAGGCCCTAGTAGTGGTAGAGAAAAATTTTCCGGAGATAAAAATTTTAGCGGTAGAAGAGGGAGGTAACGTTTATCTTTCTCCTTCTATGGAGAAAGTTTTTTTTACTGAGTGAAAATGAATGGAAACAGAAACCAAAAACTTTTGATACTGATAGTATTAGTGGTGATATCATCTCAGATTTTAATCTGGGCAGTTCGAGCTGAGGATAATAAAATAGAGAATCTCCACTCTTTTTTTCTTCCTCTTTATCGAGGGAGTGAGTGGATAAAAGATATTTTTTGGGGATGGGGGAAATTTTTCCAGGACCAAAAATCTCTGAGAGAAGAAAATCAGAAGCTCAAAGAAGAGTTAGAGAAACTTAGAGCTGATAACATTTTATTACAGGAGAGGATAGAGGAATTGAAAATAAAAATAGAAGCTGGGGCAATGGAAGAAAAGCTACCTTTTGAGGTGATACCGGCTCAGGTGATAGGACGTGACCCTTACGATTGGTGGGGTAAAGCCATTATTGATCAAGGAAAAGAAGAAGGAGTGGGTGAGGGGTTGGTAGTAGTTACCTACCAGGGTATGGTGGGCAAAATAGAGGAAGCTTACCCCCATCATTCAGTGGTAAGACTCCTTTTAAGCCCTTCTCTATCGGTAGGAGTCTTGGTTCAAAGAACCCGGGATTTAGGGGTAGTTACTGGAAATGGAGAAGGTTTGTGCATCATGAAATATATTTATCGAACTTCCGACCTTAGAGAAGGAGATATAGTTATAACCTCGGGTTGGGGAGAAAATACTCCTCGAGGAGTTGTTGTGGGAAGGGTGTCTCAGATAGGGGAGGATGATGGCAGTCTTTTCAAGGATGTAATAGTAGAACCCAGTTGTGATTTTTCTCTATTGGACAAGGTTTTTGTAATTAAAGCTCTCTCTGAGAAATTAGAATGATTGAGAAAATTCGTGTCTTTTTTTTTCTCCCCCTTTTATGGGAGTGGATAAGTTCTTCCTTTCTGTTGTATCTTTGGTTTCCTCTTAGCCATTTGCATATTTTTTCTTTTTTGATGGTTTCTTTGTTTTGGGAGGGAAAAGAAAGTACTCTGGATTTTCTCCTTATTTTACTTTTAGGGATAACTTCCGACCTTTTACTTTTTTCCCCCTGGGGAGCATATCTTTTTATTTTGTCGAGCCTTGCTCTTTTTACTTATTTGTGGGTGAAGTTTTTTTCTACCAGCTTTGTCTCTCTTTCAGTTATTTTCTTCTGCCTTCCTCTTTTAGAGTTGGGCCTGGAATGGGTAGTGGCTGCTCTGGGAGAAACAACTTTGCCCTTTCTTCCTCTTTTGGGAGCTAAATTGCTGAGCATTCCTCTTAATATTTTTTTGTTTTACTGGTGGCAAAAAAGAGAAACACGCCGAGGTTTAGAGTATGTGGAATGACGAAATACAGGAGCGGGTGAACCAGAGAATTACTTATCTTTCTCGCTTGTTTTTAATTATACTCATACTTTTATCTTTTCGATTTTGGTATCTCAGTGTTTTGCAAGGGGATTGGTACAAACAAAAATCAGAACAAAACCGAGTAAGAATTTTTTCTCTTCCTCCCATTAGAGGTAGCATTTATGATCGCAATAATCAAGTATTAGCTGAAGATGTCCCTCGCTTCCGCTTGATTTTTGAAAAAGGAGGAGTAGAAGTGGAAGAAATAGAAAAAAGAGTGGAAAGAATTTTAGGAAGAGAGCTTTCTCCCCCTTTTCCGGAAAGAGCAGTAGGAGAGATAATCTTGGTTGACCAACTGAGCATGGAAGAGGTGGTTAAAATAGAGGAGGCCCAGAATGAATTGCCTGGAGTGATAGTGGAAAGTTATCCGGTTCGTCATTATCCTTGTGGTGAACCATTTGCCCATGCAGTGGGTTACGTAGGAAAGATAAATGCCGAGGAGTTTAAAATGCTGCGCTCTGAAGGCTATGAGATGGAAGACAGAATAGGAAAGACAGGAGTAGAGCTGGAATATGAATCTCTTCTTCGAGGAGAAAAAGGATACCGAAGAATAGAAGTCAACGCTTTAGGAAAGGTAGTAGGGGTTCTGGATTATAGACCTCCTTACTTTAAAAATTCGGTAGTATTGACTTTAGATAGAGAGCTTCAGGAATATAGTTATGATTTGCTGAGTAATAAAAATGGAGTGATCATAGTAGGAGACCCGTATACGGGAGAGCTTTTTGCTTTGGTAAGTAAACCGAGTTTTGACCCTCAGCTCTTGAGCTGGGGAATGAGCGCTGAGGAATGGAATACTTTATCTCAAAATAAAGACAGACCTCTTACTAATCGCCCTCTTCAGGCTCTCTATCCTCCTGGCTCTCTTTTTAAATTAGTGATAGCTACTGGAGCTTTAGAAGAGGGACTAACAGGCAGAAATCGGAAAATTTTTTGCCCTGGTTTTCTAGATTATAATGAATGGCGGTACCCTTGCTGGAGAAGAGGAGGGCACGGGTCTGTTGGTATAGAAGAGGCTATTGCCCAGTCTTGTAACGTTACTTTTTATACCCTGGGCTTGGAACTGGGACCGGACAAAATTATAAACTGGGCTAACAAGCTGGGAGTGGGTCAACCTTCGGGCATAGATTTACCAGGAGAGAAGAACGGTTTTTTGCCTACTCCAGAATGGAAGAAAAGACAGCTTAAAGAGATGTGGTATCCTGGTGATACTATTAATTTGTCCATTGGACAGGGGTATCTTTTGGTCACTCCTCTCGAAATGTATCGAGTGGTAAGTAGCATTGCTACCCGAGGAGAAGTTTACAAGCCTCATGTACTTAAAAAAGTGCTAAATAGTAAAAGAGAAGTAGTTAGAGAGGTTGCTCCGGTTTTACAGGATAGAATAGAGTTGAGAAATGAGACCTGGGAGTCTCTCATCCGAGGGATGGAAAAAGTGGTGAATAGTGGAACCGGCCGGGTTTGCCGAGGTTTACCGGTTAAACTGGCAGCGAAAACCGGTACGGCTCAAAATCCTCAAGGAGAGGATCATTCCTGGTTTTCGGGGTTTTTTCCTTCTTCTCATCCTCAAGTAGCTTTTTTAGTATTGATAGAACATGGAGGAGATGGAAGTGGTGAGGCGGCACAAACGGCTAGGAAATTGATTGAATGGTGGGAAGAAAATCGAGGAGGAAAAAGTGGAAAATAAAGTGGAAGATAAAGCCATGGTTTTAGTTCTTATTGCTCTTTCCCTCATTGGGGTATTGGCAGTATATAGTGTTGACCCCTTGCGAGGAGAGGGATGGGGAGAAAGCTTATTTAGTAGACAAATTATCTGGAACTTAATTGGCTGGGTAGCCTTTCTCTTCTTCAGTCAGATAGACTACTATCAATTGGTAAAAAGAGGATGGCTCTGGTATTTTTTAATGGTTTTATCTCTGGGAGCAGTTCTAATTTTTGGAGAAGGCGATGAAACAGGTTCTCGTCGGTGGCTTTTTTCTCAATCGGTACAACCTTCAGAAGGAGCGAAAGTCGCCCTGGCTTTATTTCTGGCTCATTATTTTTCTGAGCAGAGGGAAAGCTTTGACTTCTGGCAGCTTCTCATTAAAAGTGGAATACTTTCTTTTATCCCTCTGGTGCTTATTTTTGAGGAGCCGGATTTAGGGTCTTCTCTGGTTTTACTGGTTATCTGGTTAGGAGCGTTGTTTGTTTGTGGTTTTAGTGCTAAGAAATGGGCAGTAATAGGAGGAATAGGAGGGGGGCTTTTACCTCTTTCCTGGGTTTTCTTGGAGGATTACCAAAAAGATAGGTTGCTCTCTTTTATTGATCCAGGGAGAGACCCTTTAGGTAGCGGATACCATATTTTACAGTCACAAATTGCCATTGGAGCAGGGGGTTTTACCGGGCAAGGCTGGCTTTCTGGCACTCAGAGTCAACTGTATTTCTTGCCTGCCCGGCACACTGATTTCATTTTTGCTTCCTGGTGTGAACAACTGGGATTTTTAGGAGGAATGGTAATAATATTTTTACTGGGGCTCCTATCCTATCTTTTTCTGGTTGTAGCTCTCCGCTCTCCTAATTTAGAAGGAAAGATTTTAGCTTCTCTTCTGGGAATAAGCCTTATTTTTCAGTGGACAGTGAATATAGGTATAAACCTGGGAGTTATGCCAGTTACCGGCATTGCTCTGCCTTTTATAAGCTATGGAGGAAGCTCGCTGGTGGTAAATTTAGCCTCGGCTGGTCTGGTTTATAATATTAGTAAAAGTGGAGGTAAGGAAAGCTGGAAATTGTGGATTTAGAAAAAACCCTATCACGGCAGGAAATGCTCTCTATTAGTAAACCGGCACGCTATATAGGGAGAGAATGGAATATAAGTCTGAAAAAAAAGGAAGATGTTGAAATATCTGTGGCTTTAGCTTTTCCCGACCTTTATGAGATAGGAATGTCTCACCTGGGACTGAAAATCCTTTACTATATTCTCAATTCTCTTCCTGGAGTCAGGGCAGAGAGAGCTTTTGCTCCCTGGCCGGATATGGGAAAAATGATGAAAGAAAAAAACATTCCTCTTTACTCTTTAGAAAACAAAATTCCTCTTCGTAACTTTGACGCGGTAGGGATAAGCTTGCAACATGAATTGAATTATACTAATGTCTTATATCTTCTGGATCTGGCTGGCATACCTCTGCGGAGTGAAGAACGAGGAGAAGAATTTCCTCTAATTTTAGGAGGAGGACCTTGTGCTTTTAACCCTGAACCTGTATCTCCTTTTTTTGATGTCTTCTTGCTTGGAGAAGGAGAAGAAGCGATAGTGGAAATAGTGGAAATATTAAGGGTTATGAAGGGTGAGAAGCGAAGCGATGTTTTGTCAGAGTTAGCTAAAATAGAGGGTTGTTATGTTCCCCTCCTTTATTCAGTTTCTTATCATCCTGATGGAAAAATAAAAAATATTTCTCCTTCTCGAGTGGTGAGAAAAAGATGGGTGAAAAATCTTGATGGCGCTCCTTATCCTCAAAAAATCATAGTTCCTTATCTTAATATTGTCCATGACCGGATTCCTCTGGAAATAGCTCGAGGTTGCACTCGGGGATGCCGTTTCTGCCAGGCGGGAATGATTTATCGTCCTCACCGGGAGCGTTCCCCTGAGAAGGTGATAGAATTAGCAGAAAAACTGGTAAAAAGCACCGGATATGAAGAAGTTTCTCTACTTTCTTTGAGCAGTACTGACTATTCAGCTATTGAATATCTGGTTAGAGATTTGTCTTTTAGATTAAAAGAGTCTAAAGTAAATGTTTCTCTTCCCTCGCTGCGAATGGATGCTTTTTCCGTGGAAGTAGCTCAGTCTTTGCAAGAGGTACGTCGCAGTGGCTTAACCTTCGCTCCTGAAGCGGGTAGCGAAAGACTGCGGCGAGTTATTAATAAAGGCTTGACTGATGAGGACATTTTTCAAACGGTAGAAAAAACTTTTTCTTCGGGATGGAGGGAAGTAAAACTCTATTTCATGATTGGTCTTCCCGGAGAAAGGGAAGAGGACATAAGAGATATCGCTAATTTAGTAAAAGAGATTTTAGGTCGGGGAAAGAAAAAAGGAGTGCATCTCGGTATCTCTGCCTTTATTCCTAAATCTCATACTCCTTTTCAATGGACAAAACAGGAGGAGATAAAATCTCTGGAGGAAAAAATGGCTATTCTTCATTCTCTTTTACGCCCTCTGGGTCGCCGAGTTCGTTATAATTGGTCAGATTTCGAGGTAAATCTGGTGGAAGGAGCGCTGAGCCGGGGAGACCGGCGAATTTCTTCGGTTATCGAGCGAGTGTATCGAAAAGGCGGTGTGATGGACAACTGGAGAGAGTTTTTTTCTCTCCGGCGGTGGCAAGAAGGATTTGAAGAGGAAGGATTGGATTTAAATTTTTATACTCACCGGGAACGAGATAGAGAAGAAATTTTCCCGTGGGAACATCTTTCCCCGGGAGTGAGTAAAGATTTTCTATGGAAAGAATATCAGTTATCTCAAGAAGAAAAAATAACTCCTCCCTGTCAGGAAGGAAAGAATTGCTATAATTGTGGAGTCTGCTGATATGGATAAATTTCGCTATCGAGTGAAACATCAAAAAATAGCTCCTTTCCATTTTATTTCTCAGTTAGATTTGAGTCGTCTATGGAGTAGAGCTTTCCGCCGGGCAGGGCTTCCAGTTGCTTATTCTCAAGGCTTTAATCCTCGCCCTCTTCTTTCTTTTGGTCCGGCGCTGCCCTTAGGGGTAGAGAGCAGGGCAGAATACTGGGATGTTTTTCTCTATCAAGAGCTATCTCCGGAGGAGATATTAATGATTTTGAATAGAGAAGTGCTTTCTGAACTAAAAGCCGAGGAAGCAAACATTCTTCCCCTGTCTTTCCCTTCTATTAGCCGGTCTATGAAGGGAGTGCGTTACTCCTATTATTTTTCTCAATCAATAGAGGAGAAAGCAGGGTTGAGCCCGGATATGGGGATAGAAGAAGAAAAAAGAGAAGTGGTTGGGGAATTATTTGTGGTATTATTCCTTTTTAAAGAAGAAAAGATATTATATAGCCCCGCGAAATGGGCAGAAATACTAAGAAAAGAATGGGGTGAAAGCCCTGTAAGGATAGTTAAAGAAGAGGTTTTATGGTAGAACGGAGGTTGAATAATTGAAGAAAGAAATCGTAATTGATATGTCGGAGATAGAAACAAGAGCAGCTCTCTTAGAGGAGGGAAAAGTAGTTGAATTTTTTTTCGATCGAGCCACTCAATCTCGCTTGGTTGGCAATATCTTCAAGGGAGTAGTAGAAAATGTTCTTCCCGGCATTCAATCAGCTTTTGTGAATATTGGTTTGGATAAGAATGCTTTTCTTTTCGTTGGCGATATGCTTCTGGATGATAAGAATAAAGCGCAGAAGGTTGAAGAGCTGGTGCGCTCTGGCGAAGAAATAGTAGTGCAAGTGACCAAAGAACCTATGGGAACTAAAGGAGCGCGGATAAGCACTAAAATTTCTTTACCTGGGAGATACGTGGTTTTGATGCCCGGTATAGATACGGTAGGGATTTCCCATCGAATAGGGTCAGCAGAAGAGCGAGAAAGATTGAAAAAAGCATTAGAAAGGTTGAGACCGGTGGATGTAGGCATAATAGCACGGACAGCGGCAGAGGGGGTAAGTCCTGAAAAGCTGAAAGAGGATATAGATAGTCTGCTTCGACTGTGGGATAGAATTTTAAAAAAAGCTGAAATTATGTCTGCGCCCTGTGCTCTTTATGAAGAAGCCAGTCTCGTCTATACTTTGGTTCGGGATGTGCTGGATGAAGAAGTGGAGAGTGTCTGGATTAATTCTTTTTTTGGTTACCAGAAGATAAAGGACTTTGTGGATTCCATCGCTCCCTCTTTGAGCAACCGGGTTAAACTTTTTGAAGGTCGGGAGAATATATTTGAACACTTCGGGCTTAATCGAGAAATAGAGAAGGCTTTAAGCCGGAGAGTTTGGTTGAAAAGTGGAGGATATTTAGTTTTTGATCGAGCTGAAGCTATGACCGTTGTGGATGTAAACACTGGTAAGTTTGTGGGAAAGGGAAACTTGCAAGAGACCATTTTTAAGACCAATATGGAGGCGGCAGAAGAAATTGCCCGTCAGGTGAGATTGCGAGATATAGGAGGTATAATCCTCGTTGATTTTATTGATATGGAAAAAAAGGAACACCGCCGACAGGTGGTGAGAAAATTAGAGGAAGCCCTCTTGAAGGATAGAAGCCGCTGCACAGTGGTAGAGATGAGTGAATTGGGTCTGGTAGAAATGACCAGAAAAAGATTGAGAAAAGAGATAGATTCCTTTTTACGAGAGCCTTGTTCTTTCTGCGAGGGAGAGGGAAGAATATTGTCTCTGGAAACTATAGCAGTTAATTTTTTGCGAAAGCTGGAGGAAATATGCAGCAATACCTCTTCTTCTACACTGGCATTTTCAGTAGGAGAGGAATTGGGAGAGTATCTCCAGGAAGAGGGGCAAAAGTTTCTGGACAATTTAAAAAAATTATACGGTAAGGAAATACTGTGGAAAATAGACCCATCTCTTGCTCCTCGCCGGTATAACATCATCGGGGTTGGCAGTGAAGAGATTCGGGAAAAAATGGAGAAGGTTATTTGACTAAATTCCAATTTCTATGGTAAATTCTTTATCGTTCTCTGGAGGTGAGGATCATGTTTGCTATTATTGAGGCGCAGGGAAAACAGTACAAGGTGCAAGAAGGAAGTATAATTAAGCTGGATAGCTGGTTGCCACAGGAAGAGGAAGAGGTGGTTTTTGATCGGGTGCTTATGTGGAAAAAAGATGATGCACTGGAAGTGGGAAAGCCTTACGTAGAAGGAGCAAGAGTAACCGGAAAAGTTCTTAGAAGAGGCAAGGATAAAAAGGTAGTGGTGTTTAAATATAAACCTAAGGTGAATTATCGGAAAAAAACCGGTCATCGTCAGCCTATTACTTTGGTGCGTATTGAAAAAATAGAAGGGGAGTGAAACTATGGCTCGTAAAAAAGCGGGAGGAAGCGCGCGTAATGGTAGAGATAGTAATTCCAAACGTTTGGGAGTAAAGGTTTATGGCGGACAATTCGTTAAAGCCGGGGGGATTATTGTTCGCCAGCGAGGCACTAGGGTTCATCCTGGAGTTAATGTAGGTAGAGGTAAAGACGATACTCTTTTTGCTCTCTGTGATGGATATGTGGTTTTTGAGGATAGGAAAAATAGAAAGCAGGTCTCCGTTTTTTCTGAAAGTATGAGTTAAGGCGAGGAGAGTAATTGTTTGTAGATAGAGTTGTTATCAGGGTGCAGGGAGGCAGGGGAGGAGACGGAGCGATTAGCTTTCGGCGGGAGAAATATATTCCTCGGGGTGGGCCAGATGGCGGAAAAGGAGGAGAAGGAGGAAGAGTTTTTCTCCGTGCCTCTTCTCACAGAGAGACTCTCCGGGGTTTAGCTTTTTCTCCTTTATACCAGGCTCCTTCTGGAGAAGGAGGTAAGGGTAGAAGGCAAGAAGGTAGAAAAGGCGAAGATTTAGTGATTGAGGTTCCCCGAGGAACGCAGGTTTTTGATAACCAGACAGGAGAATTAATTGCCGACCTTCTTTATCCGGGAATGGAAGTAATGGTTGCCCGAGGAGGAAGAGGAGGGAAAGGGAACGTTTCTTTTGCTTCTCCCGATAATCGGACTCCTCGAATGGCGCAAAAAGGAGAAGAGGGGGAGGAGCGAGAGCTTCGCCTGGAATTAAAGTTGTTTGCCGATGTGGGTTTAGTGGGATTGCCTAATGCTGGTAAATCCACTCTCCTTTCCCGAATGAGCAAAGCGAAGTCTCCCGTAGCTCCTTATCCTTTCTCTACCCGGGAACCATTTTTAGGGACAGTGGGCGAAGGTGAAGAAAAATTTGTTTTGCTGGATATCCCGGCAATTGTAGAGGGAGCAAGCGAGGGAAAGGGATTAGGGAGTGAATTTCTTCGCCATTTAGAGAGGGCATATCTCCTTTTATATGTAATTGATTTATCTTCTTCTTTTTCGGGAACTAATCCCCGGGAAGATTTAAGGATTTTACGGGAGGAGTTAAGAAAATATAATTCTCTTCTTGAGGGGAAACCTTTTCTTGTAGTGGCTAACAAGTTAGACCTTCCCGGAGCTCGAGAAAATTGGGATAGCTTTAAAAAAACCATAGAAAGAGAGAGAATAGAGGGATGGGGAATATCAGCTCTCTCGGGGGAAGGAGTGGTTGAGCTTCTCGAGCGAATAAGAGAAATATTAAAAGAGGAGAGAGGGAAAGGGGAGGCAATAGTAGCAAAGGCGGAAATAAAAGAAAAAGATATTTCTCCAACGATTTATCGTTTTTCTTCCACCTATTTGGAGAAGCTGCTTCAGGAGGCAGATCTTTACCCCGGAGAGGAAGAGGAGTTTTTAAATCGGGAATTAGAAAAGTCCGGGTTTAAGCGTTATTTATTATCTTTAAAATCCTCAAGTGTAATAGAAGTGGGAGAAAGAAAGTTAGTTTGGAAGGAGAAAAGGTTGAAGTTTTTAGCTGATGAATAGAGAAGAGTTTCAAAAAAATAGCAATTTGATAGTAGTAAAAGTGGGGTCCTCGCTTCTTGTGGATGGGGGTGCTTTACAATTAGATAAAGTCAGAGAATTAGCTCATAATATAGCCCGCTTAAAAGAAAAAGGGAAAAAAGTTATTCTGGTTTCCTCTGGAGCAGTAGCCTGCGGGATGAGCGTTATGGGTTTTACTAAAAAGCGAGGAGGCATTCCGTTTAAACAAGCTATGTCAGCCATCGGACAAAGCGTTTTGATGCAAGCTTACCGCGAAGCTTTCTCCCCATTGGGGATACAGGTAGCTCAGATACTTCTGGCACCTGAGGACACTCATAATCGAGTTAAATACCTGAATGCCCGTAATACTTTTGAAGCCCTTCTCCATTTGGGAGTTCTTCCTGTGGTTAATGAAAACGACTCGGTGGCGGTAGCAGAAATCAAGTTTGGCGACAACGATCGTCTTTCAGCTCTGGTGGCTTCCTTAATAGGTGCAGACCTTTTGGTTATTCTCTCTGATGTAGAAGGCCTCTTTACTGCTGACCCTCGTCTTTCGTCTCAGGCCTCGTTAGTGGAGGAAGTAAAAAAGATCGATCTGGAGATAGAAGAAATGGCCGGGGGAGAAGGTAATTACTTTTCTACCGGGGGGATGAAGAGTAAAATAATAGCTGCTCGAATGGCCACTCTTTCCGGGATAGGGGTGATAATCGCTTCGGGTAAAGATTTCTCGGTTCTGCAAGAGATTGGAGAAGGAAAAAAACGGGGCACTTTCTTCTGGCCCGAAGAAAAGCATCTTCCGGGAAAGAAAAGGTGGATTGCTTTTGCCATGATACCCCGGGGTAGTGTTTTGATAGACAAAGGAGCTAAAAAGGCTATTTTAGATCAGAAGAGTCTCCTTCCTGCTGGAGTGATTGCAGTAGAAGGAAACTTTGATCTGGGAGATTGCGTAGAAATTTTAGGTCCCTCTCGAGAATTGGTGGGAAGAGGAATAACTAATTATTCTTCGGAGGAGCTAAAAAAAATATTAGGCTTGCATACTGATGAAGTGAGGGAAGTTTTAGGAGGGAAAGATTTTGATGAAGAAGTGGTTCATACTGATAACTTAGTACTTCTGGGAGGAGAGTGATATGGAAAAAAACTTGAAAGATGTTGCCCGGAAAACTAAAGAGGCTTCCTATTTTCTTGCTAATATTTCTTCTTTCCATAAAGATCAGTTTCTTTTACAGCTGGCTGATAATTTAGAAAGAGATGAAGAAGAGATAAAAGAGGAAAATAGAAAAGATTTAGAAAGGGCTAAAGACATGGGGATGAAGCCTTCGCTTCTGGATCGTCTGGAACTGTCTTCTTCCCGCATAAAAGCCATGGCTTCAGGTCTGCGGGAAGTAGCTAACTTTCCTGATCCGGTGGGGGAAGTGATAGAAGGCTCTAAAAGACCCAATGGCCTTTTGATCACCAAAATGAGGGTGCCCTTGGGTGTGTTAGCTATTATTTATGAGGCTCGTCCTAATGTAACGATAGATAGCGTGGGTCTGGGTATAAAATCGGGTAATGCTCTTCTTCTTCGAGGTAGTAGCTCAGCCATTCATTCCAATCAAGTTTTGGTGGGTAAAACCAAAGATACTTTATCTCAATGTGGTTTTCCGCCTGATGTGGTTAATTTGCTGGAGTGTAAGAGCCATGAAGAAGTGCAAGAACTTTTAACTCTCCGGGATTATATAGATGTGATTATTCCCCGGGGAGGAGCTGATTTAATAAAATTGGTGGTAGAAAATTCTCAAGTTCCAGTAATAGAAACAGGGGTAGGAAATTGCCATGTCTATGTGGATGGGAGTGCTGATTGGGAAATGGCAGAAAAAATAGTTATTAATGCTAAAACCCAGCGTCCCAGTGTTTGCAATGCCTGCGAAACTCTTTTAGTGGATAATAAAATTGCTCCTCAATTTCTTCCCCGGATGATTCATGCTCTGGAGGAAAGAGAAGTAGAAATAAGAGGGTGTGAAAAAACGAGAGAATTAGTGAAAGAAGTTAAATTAGCAACGGAAGAAGACTGGTATGCAGAATACCTGGATTTAATTTTGGCAGTTAAAGTGGTGGGAGGCATAGAGGAAGCTATAAAACACATAAATAGCTATGGTTCTCATCACTCAGAAGCCATCGTGACTCAGGATTATACGGTAGCAAGAAAGTTTCTGGAAGAGGTGGATGCTGCGGCGGTTTACGTCAATGCCTCTACTCGTTTTACCGATGGAGGAGAATTTGGAATGGGAGCAGAAATTGGTATAAGCAATCAAAAGCTCCATGCTCGAGGCCCTATGGGCTTGAGAGAGCTTACTACTGTTAAATATATGGTTTGGGGAACAGGACAAATACGGGAGTGATATTCTACGGATAAAAAAGGAATTATGGGAGGAACTTTTGATCCTATTCATCACGGCCATTTGGTTACTGCAGAGGAAGTGAGAGACTACTTTGACTTAGATGAAGTAGTTTTCGTTCCTTCTGCTCGTCCTCCTCACAAAATAGGGCAAGAAGTGAGTGACCCCGAGCATCGCTACCTTATGGTTGTTTTAGCTACTGTTACCAATCCTTATTTTCAAGTTTCTCGGGCTGAGATAGAGAGACCTGGTCCTTCTTATTCCATAGATACAGTTCGTTACTTTAAAGATTTATGGGGAGAGAAAACAGAGATTTTTTTTATAACCGGAGCTGACGCTTTTTCTCAGATTTCCAGCTGGAATAATCCGGAAGAATTGCTGGAACTCTGTACTTTTGTAGCTGCTTCTCGTCCGGGTTACCGATTGTTAGGGGTGGAGAAGAAATACCAAGGAAGGGTAAAAACTATCGAGGTCTCTGCTTTAGCTATTTCTTCTTCTGAGATACGATGGAGAGTAAAAAGAGGCGAATCAATCAAGTATCTAGTACCAGAAACAGTAGAGAATTATATTTACAAAAATGGATTATATAGAAATTAAAGATCAAATAATTTTTACTTTAAAGAATATGCTTACCGAGGCCCGATTTTATCACTGTTTGCGAGTAGCAGAAGAAGCTCAACGTTTAGCTTCCCGCTGGGGAGAAGAGGAGAGCAAGCTATACATTGCCGGTCTTTTACATGATTGTGCTCGAGATTTACCCTATCAGGAATTGATTCCTCTTTTACCTTCTTATCTGGGAGAGGAGGTTTATTCTATTCCCGCTATTTTTCATGCTTTAGCCGGGCCTGCGATAGTAGATAGGGAATTTGGAATTAAAGACTATAAAATCTGGCATGCCATACGCTGGCATGCTACGTCTTGTGATATGATGTCCAGGTTTGATAAAATTTTATTTATTTCTGATTTTTGTGAACCTGGTCGAGAATTTCCTGAAGCAAATTTGATAAGAAAGATAGCAGAAAAAGACTGGGAGGAGGCTTACCGGCGGGTTTTGAAGGATAAATTATTTTTTCTCCTTGCTCATAATTTTCCAATTTATTCCGCTACCTGGAAGGCCTGGAATAAAATAAAATGAAAACTAATAAAAAAGGCTGGAAAATCTTTTATATTATCTTGGGCTTTTTTTTAGGACTTTTTCTTCTTTTTTTATCTACTCTTCTGGGATTCAGGATACCTCTGCGCTGGACGGTAATAAAGGAAGTGATGGGTTATAGTGAACCAGAAAATGCTTTCATTTTAGTAGTGGGACAGGATAGTATTGAGCCCCGGAGGAGTGATACTATAATTTTAGTGGGTATTAATTCCCAGATAGATGAAATCCTTCTTTTCTCTATTCCTCGGGATTCTCGCCTTTTGGTACCCGGAAGGGGATATGATAAAGTCAATCATTCTTATGCTCAAGGGGGGATAGGGCTTCTCCGTCAAACCTTGGAGAGCGCTCTGGGGATAAAAATTCCCTATTTTGTGGAGGTAGATTATGAAGGGTTTGAAAAAGTTATCGATGCTCTGGGGGGAGTAGAGATAGAAGTGGAAAAGCCTCTTAAATATGTAGACAGAGCTCAAGATCTTTATATAGACATTCCCGCAGGGAAACAATTGCTCGATGGGGAAAAAGCGTTACAGTACGTGCGCTTCAGGTATGACCCTCTGGGAGACATTGGAAGAATCAAAAGGCAACAAGAATTTCTACAGGCTCTTCTCTCTAAGGTAGACAACGATCCTCTTTTGCTGGCTCGGCTTCCTCAATTAATAGAAAGTACCCGGGGAGCCCTGACTACTAATTTGACTGGTGATTATCTCAAACAGTTGATTATGTGGTTTCAAGGATTGAATGAGCGAATAATAAAAATGGAAACGATGCCTGGAGAGTCAATATATGTAAATGGAGTAAGCTATTGGGAACCAGATCTCGAGACTTCTCGAGAGATAGTTCAGAAATTTTTCTTTGCTCGGAGGGAGGATATTGAGAATTCAAGAGAAGATAGTATTGGCCAAGAGAGCGGCGGAGAGTAAAAAAGCCTTCGATCTCGTTATTCTTGATTTACGGGGATTATTCCCTTTTTCCGATTACTGGCTCATTTGCAGCGGTTCTTCTGCTGTTCAGACTAAAGCAGTGGCGGAGGAAGTCCTGAAAGAGATGGAAGAGTGTCAATTGCGGCCTTCTCACCTCGAAGGGATGGAGGAGGGAGAATGGATTCTCATTGACTATGGTGATTTAATGATTCATATTTTTCGAGAAGGAGAACGGTTATTTTATCAGCTGGAAAGATTGTGGCATAGAGCTCCCCTTCTTTATTCAGAAAAAGAAGGTTTAAATCTTTTGGATGATATTAAAGATTGATTGAATTTCTTTCTCTATTGTGGTTTAATGTAAAAGTTTGGTTTTAAACGAACTAATTCTCTAGAAGAGGAATTAAATTAATAAAATCTTTTCTGGCGATGGAAGGGAGGTAACATTATATTGGAGAAGAGATATCAAATTACTTCTGAATCAGTTACTGAAGGTCATCCAGATAAAATCTCGGATCAGGTTTCTGATGCCATCCTGGATGCTATATTAGCTCAAGACCCCCAGGGAAGAGTAGCAGTAGAAACGCTGGTAGCTACGGGCTTAATTTTAATTGCCGGTCAAGTCAGCACCAGTTCTTATGTAGATATTCCTCATGTTGCTCGAAGCACAGTAAGAGATATAGGTTATACCCGGGCTAAATATGGTTTTGACTTTGAAACCTGTGCAGTTTTAACTGCTATAGATGAGCAGTCTCCAGATATTGCTCTGGGAGTTAATCGTTCGCTGGAAGTGAAAATGGGAGAAGAAGTAGAGGATGAAGAGCTTTCTTTAGGTGCTGGAGACCAGGGTATGATGTATGGTTATGCTTGTAATGAAACTCCGGAACTTATGCCTTTTCCCATTGTTCTGGCTCACCGCCTGGCTTTTCGCCTGGCAGAAGTAAGAAAAAAGGGAGTTCTTTCTTACTTAAGACCTGATGGGAAAACACAGGTTACTGTGGATTATGTGAATGATAAACCAGTAAGGATTGATAATATAGTGGTTTCTGCTCAACATCATCCTGACATTTCTTTAGATACTTTGCGGGAAGACATATTGAGAGAAGTAATAAATCCAGTGGTTCCTTCTTCTTATAGAGACGATAAAACCCAGGTTTTAGTTAACCCGACAGGTAGGTTTGTTATTGGGGGACCACAGGGGGATACTGGTCTTACGGGAAGGAAGATAATTGTTGACACCTATGGAGGCATTAGCAAACACGGAGGAGGATGCTTCTCTGGTAAGGATCCCACTAAAGTAGACCGTTCTGGTAGTTATGCCGCTCGTTATGTAGCTAAAAATGTGGTAGCTGCCGGTTTAGCTGATAGGTGTGAATTCCAGTTAGCTTATGCTATAGGTGTGGCTCGTCCAGTTTCTATGAGCATAGATACTAAAGGAACGGGGAAAATTCCTGATGATGAAATTCTTTGCCTGGTGAAGGAGGTTTTTGATCTCCGCCCTGGAGCTATAATTAAAAATCTTAAACTGCGGCGACCTATTTACAAAAAGACTGCTGCCTATGGTCATTTTGGACGTAATGACCCTGACTTCAGCTGGGAAAAAACTGATAAAGCCGATGTTTTAAAAGAAAAAGCGGGATTATGAGAGGAGGAGGGAGTATGGAATTTGAAGTAGCTGATTTAGATTTAGCCAGTGAGGGAAAAAAGAAAATAGAGTGGACAGAACGAGAGATGCCGGTGGTTACCAACATTGCTTCTTCATGGAAAGATGTTTTGCCTCTTCAGAACTTAAGAATAGCTGCCTGTCTCCATGTTACCGCTGAAACTGCAGTTTTAGTGAGAGCTTTACAGGCAGGAGGCGCAGAAGTGCGACTCTGTGCTTCTAATCCTTTAAGTACCCAGGATGAAGTAGCAGCTTCCCTGGTAAAGGATTATGGTATTTCTGTTTTTGCCATTAGAGGAGAAGATCACGATACTTATTATCAACATATTCAAAAAGTACTGGAATTCAAACCTCATATTACGATGGATGATGGGGCAGACCTGGTTTCCTTTGTACATGTTCACAAAAGAGATCTTCTTTCTGAAGTTAAAGGTGGGACAGAAGAAACAACCACCGGAGTTATTCGACTGAGGAGTCTGGAGAAAAATGGAGAACTGGGTTACCCGGTTATTGCTGTAAATGATGCTCTCACCAAGCACCTTTTTGATAATCGCTATGGAACAGGGCAAAGCACTATCGAAGCTATTTTACGAGCTACTCACATTTTATTAGCTGGTAAAAAAGTGGTGGTAGCAGGTTATGGATGGTGTGGGAGGGGAATTGCTGCTCGAGCTAAAGGCATGGGAGCTCGAGTAGCAGTGGTAGAAGTGGATCCTGTAAGAGCACTGGAAGCGTTGATGGATGGTAATGATGTATTATCTATGAAAAAAGCTGCTTCCTGGGGAGAAGTTTTTATCACTGCTACCGGAAATACTTCAGTTATTCGAGGAGAACATTTCTTATCTCTTCCAGATGGAGCTATTTTAGCTAATGCTGGTCATTTTAATGTGGAGATTGATGTGAAAGAGCTGGAAGAAATAAGTGTAAACAAAAGAGAAGTACGTCCTTTAGTGGAGGAATACACTTTGGGTAATGGAAAAAAAGTATATCTTCTGGGAGAGGGACGTCTAGTCAATCTGACCTGTGCGGAAGGGCACCCTCCTACAGTTATGGATATGAGTTTTGCCAATCAGGCTCTGTCAGTAAAATATTTAAAGGAAAATGCTTCTCATCTCGAGAAAAAAGTTTATCGAGTTCCTGAAGAGATAGACCGGGAGATAGCTTCCCTGAAGCTTCAATCCCTCGGTTTAGAAATTGAAAAATTGACTTCTCGCCAGAGGGAATATCTTTCTTCCTGGCAAGAAGGTACTTAATAAATTTCCCTGTTTCACCAAAAGTGAAACCAAAAAAAGTCCAGAGGGAGGAATGAACATGAATAATTACGAACTGGGAGTGATACTCCGACCTACTCTTTCTGAGGAAGAAGTAAATTCAGCAGTAGAAAAACTGAAGAATTTTATCGAAGAGAGAGGCGAGGTAGTAAAAGTAGATTTGTGGGGAAGAAGAAAGCTGGCTTACCCTATTCAAAAATATCAAGAAGGTTATTATGTATTCTTCAATTTTAAGTTTCCCCCTTCAGAAGTGGCGGAACTCAAAAGATGGATGGGTTTAAACGAGGAAGTTATCCGCCATCTTTTGGTTAAAGAAGATGAAAAAGAGGAAACTTCTGTTTCTTCATCTTCTTCTCCGGAAGAGGAGATTTCAGAAGAGGCAGTGAGCGAAGACGCGGCTGGTGATGTCTCATCTCAGTCTTAATCGAGTTTTTTTAATCGGGTTTTTACCTCACAGTCCGGTATTGCGCTATGTTCCATCCGGTATACCAGTGGTTAATTTTTCGCTGGCAGTGTACCGAACTTTTTCCTCTGAAGAAGAAAAAGAATGGATAGATTATCTCAACATAATAGCTTGGCGAGACCTAGCTCTTTTCTGCGGGGAAAATCTAAAAAGAGGAGACTGGGTTTTTGTAGAAGGAAGGATTCAGGTAAGAGCTTATGAAAGCTCAGAGGGTAAAAAAAGAAAAGCTTATGAAATTGTAGCTTCAGAGGTGAAACTTTTATCATATCCGAAGAATAGAAAAAGAGAGGAGGTAACTGAAAATGGCAGTAGATAGAGATGAATACTCGGGACGAAAGAAATTCTTTCGTAGGAAAAGGAGACCTTGCATGTTTTGTTTGGGTAAGGCAAAAATAGATTATAAGAACGCTGATTTTCTTCAGAGGTTTTTAAGTGAAAGAGGCAAGATTGTTCCTCGTCGAGTTACGGGCACTTGCGCTAAACATCAGCGGAAAGTTGCTCGGGCTATAAAAAGAGCGAGAGAGCTTGCTCTTTTGCCTTATGCAGTAGATTAGGATTGATGAGACAAGCCAGATCCACGGTGGAGGGAGCTTTTCTGGCTGCCCTCACCGTTATTTTTTATTTATCTTCGATATATATCCCTGTTTTAGGTTTTTTATTGAGCTTTCTCTGTCCTCTTCCAATTATGTTTTTAACCATTCGCTGGGATATGAAAGCGGGGTTGTTGGCGGCTTTGGTGGCTAGTTTTATAGTTTTTATCTTTGCCGGCGCCATATCTGCTTTAACCTGTTTTGTAGGGTTTACTTTTTTGGGATTAATTATGGGTCTTACCATCAAAAGAGGTTATAACTTTATAGAAGTAATAGGGATAAATACTCTGGTTTCTATTTCCTCTAAGTTGTTATTAATTGGCTTAGTATTTTTAATCATGGGTCAAAACCCTCTTTCAGAAACTCTGTCTTTTTTAGAAGAAGGTTTGAAAAAGGGCCTATCTTTTTTTCCTCAGGAGGGAGGTATAGATGTAGAGATGATAGCCAGTTTTATCCATATGGTTTTACCTGCTGCAGTTTTTATTGCCTCTCTTTTTGACACGGTACTCAATTTTATTTTAGGTAGCTGGATAGGAAAGAGATTGGATATTAAATTTCCTCCCTTTCCTCCTTTTGAGAATTTGCAACTGCCCAGATCTATTTTTTGGGCTTTTGCTCTGGGATGGCTTTTCGTTCTGTTTGGAGGAGCTACTTTTTGGGGCAAGATTGGTCTAAATTTACGAATGGTTACCCAGGTGCTTTTTTTAGTTCAAGGGGCATCCGTGGTATACTATTTTCTGGGTAAGTATATTCGTTCTCGATTCTGGTTAACAATTATAGTAGTTTTTGTGGCTTTGCAGCCACTGCTTTCTACCATATTGAGCTGGGTGGGAGTTTTTGATTTTTGTTTTGATTTGCGGAAAATTAGAGGGAAGTGAGGAGGATATATATGAAAGTGATACTTTTGCAGGAAGTGGAAAATTTAGGAAAAGAAGGAGACATGGTAGAAGTAAAGAACGGTTATGCTCGTAATTATCTTTTGCCTCGAAAATTAGCTATAGAGGCTAGCAAGGGTAATATTACCCAGATAGAAGCACTGAAAAAGAAAAGAGCTATTCGAGAGGCTAAGGAGTTAGAAGAGGCTAAAATACTACAGGAAAGAATAGATGGTTTGGTTCTTGAGTTCGAAAAGAAAGCAGGGAAAACGGGAAAACTCTACGGATCGGTTACCTCCCGGGAAATAGCGGAGAAGATTTCTCAGGTTGTGGGCATAAATTTAGATCGAAAATATCTGGAACTGGGAGAAGCTCTCAAAGAAATAGGTGAGTATCCGGTGAAAGTTAACCTGGGTAAAGGCATTTACGCTACAGTTCAAGTAAAAGTTCAGGGAGAAGAAGTGGAGGAGGAGGAGGCGGAAGAGTCCTGAGTATCGAGAGGGTTCCGCCCCATGACCTCGAGGCAGAACAAGCTACTCTGGGGTCGATGCTTCTTGATAAAGAAGCTCTTCTACGGGTGTTAGATATTTTGCAACCGGAAGACTTTTACAGGGATAATCATCGCATTATTTTTGAAAGCATTGCGGAGCTTTTTGAAGAAGACCAGGCCTGTGACATTGTAACTCTGGTTGCCAAATTAAGGCAAAAGAATCAACTGGAGGCTGTAGGGGGCATAGATTATTTAACTCAACTGGTAAACATTGTGCCTACAGCTGCTAACGCTGAGTATTATGCTCATATTGTAGAAGAGAAATCCATATTTCGCTCAGTAATTAACCTTTGTACCAGAATCATCCGGGAAAGCTATGATGCAGACCTGGATGCTAAAGAACTTTTAGACCGAGCCCAGAACTGGATTTTACAACTTTCTCAAAAGAAAATTCGCTATGATTTTGTGCCTCTCAAGGTCATAATTAACGAGGCTTTTGATCGAATTGAGGAGTTGTATCATCGAGATGAGCACGTTACTGGAGTTCCTTCTGGTTTTGTAGATTTAGACTTGATTACTGCTGGTTTTCAGCCTTCTGATTTTGTAGTAGTAGCAGCCCGTCCTGGTATGGGTAAAACCAGTTTATGCTTGAATATTGCTCAATATGTAGGGACCAAAAAAGACATCTCTGTGGCTATTTTTAGTCTGGAGATGTCCAAGGATCAAGTTGCTCAGAGAATGCTCTGTAGCGAAGCTCGAATTGACGCGGCAAAAGTGAGAAAGGGATTTATAGCGGAGAGGGAATGGCCGGAATTGGCCCGAGCGGCAGGGAGGTTAGCTGAAGCAAATATTTTTGTTGATGACACTCCCAGTATTTCCGTTCTGGAGTTGAGAGCTAAAGCTCGACGTCTTAAAGCAGAGAAAGGTTTAGGTTTAGTTATAGTTGATTATCTCCAGCTTATGAGGGGATACGGTCGCCCGGAGAATCGGCAGCAGGAAATTTCGGAAATTTCCCGTTCCTTGAAAGCCATGGCGAGGGAATTAAATGTGCCTGTCATAGCAGTTTCTCAGCTTAGTAGAGCAGTGGAACAGAGAACTCCTAAGAGGCCTCAGCTTTCTGATTTACGGGAAAGCGGGGCTATAGAGCAGGATGCTGATTTAGTTCTTTTTATTTACCGGGAAGATTATTATAATCCTAACACCCCTAAAAAGGGAATTGCTGAAGTTATTGTAGCTAAACAGCGCAATGGCCCCATAGGAACGGTAGAGCTAATGTTTCAGAAAGACTATGCTCGTTTTGAAAATCTGGCCCGATAATTTTCAAAAAATAGGGTAAAAAAGGAACTATTTATTAAACTCTGGATATAAAAAGGTTGAACCTCGGAGTGTTTCCCTCTTTAAACCCCCTCCTTAGTTAAAGAACGCTCCGGGGTTCAACAGAATATTAAGATTGGGAGGGTGGGAAATGGACAAGCTCACTATATATCAAAGACCTTTATTATCAAATCCTTCTCTTTTAGTAGGGTTTACTGGTTGGATGGATGGAGGAGATGTTTCCAGCGGTTCGGTGGCCTATCTCCAAAAAAAATTTGCAGCAGAAATGATAGCAGAAATTGACCCCCAGGAGTTTTATCTGTTTAATTTTCCTGGAAGCATGGAAGAGGTAGCCCAGTTTCGCCCTTACACTTTGATTAAAGAGGGAATAATAACCGAATTTCACTATCCCCAGAACCAATTTTTCTGTGCTTCAAAGGAAAACCTTCTTCTCTTTCTGGGTAAAGAACCTAACATGAAGTGGAATGAGTATGTAGAGAATATCTTTTTTTTGGGAAAAGAATTTGGAGTGAAGAGAATTTATTTCATAGGTAGTGTTAGTGGGTTGATTCCCCATACTCGAGAACCGCGGGTAACTTGTTCCGTTTCTGATGAAAGATTAAAAAAAGAACTGGAAGGCTATAACCTTTATTTCAATGATTACGAAGGTCCAGCCAGTATTACCACCCTTTTCACTCTTATGGCTCCTCAAAAAGGAGTAGAGATGATTAACTTGGTGGTGGAAATACCTATGTATATCCAGGCTACTAATCCCAAAGGTATTTCTTCTGCTTTAGGAATTCTTTCTTCTCTTCTTAACTTGCCTTTAGTAGGAGAAGACCTGGTAAACATGAGTGAAGAATTTGATAGAAACGTAGAACAGTTAGTAAAGAAGTATCCTGACTTAGTAGAGCGAATCAAAAAATTAGAGGAGAATTACGATCGAGAAATTTTAGAAGACGACCAGAATTTTCGAGAATGGCTCAGAAGGCACGGTATTGATAAAATTTGAGAAAGATAAAGCTGAAAAAAAGGTAGTACATCTCATCACAGCATCCCGTAAAACGCAAAATCTATTGTGACTTATGGTTATAAGGGGGCTTTGTCCCCTATAACCCTCTTTCTCATCCGTTGTCCCCGAGAGGCTCTATCAGGAATCCAGAATTATAGAGAAAAAAACTCCCCTTTGTTATTTTCCAAATACACAAAAAAGGCAAAATATAAAAAGCTATTGAGGAAAGAAAAACAATTTCCTCAGTGCTCCGGTGTAAACATAAAACAAAGAGACAAAAAGATAAAGAACTATTCCTGGAAAACATGTCCCGGCGTGCATGACGATAATTGCTTTCCAGTACAACTTGATTTATTTTCTGATAGATTATTTATTTCCCTCCCTCGGGGGTTGGTTTTTGGCTAAATAACCTTTTTCAACTGATTTCTGTAAAATGT
>DGDO01000046.1:0-18803 GCA_002385475.1 Candidatus Sordicultor fermentans
CTGAACCCGTATCCAAGCAAAAAGCCAAGCAAGATAAAAACATTTACTTCCACAAACCAATTGCTTTTAATCAGCTAAATCCTCCTTTCAGATGATGTGGCAGACACACCGATTCAGTAACTCTCTTCCATAACAAGACCGTGTATAAAATAACACAGAACAAATAAATTATTAGAGCGCAAATAACGAACAAAACAAAAACTCATTTTTATAGTATCCCGTAAAAACCTTTCATAATTAAAGCATAACGGAAGAAGAAAGTAGCCACTAATAAATATATCAGGTTAAGAGAAGAAAAGGGGTTTTCTGATGAGTTGTTTCTGGCTAAAAATGGCACTATTTGAAATTGGATGGGGAAAAGAGACCTAAAACAATAATGAAAAGAAACTAAATACCCCCACAATTAGCATTGTATTTGTCTTTGGAGAAAATATGGCACCCGCAAAGCCTGTCGTGACTATAAAGGAGAAAACATACCCCTCATAACCCCAAAAAAACAAAAGACATGTTCGAGGGTCATAATGACCTCTTGGTGGTTTGTCACACGATGATTCTACTGCATGGAAGGAAAACATAGTGCCAAGAGGGACATTACCATGGGCTTTACGGTTAACTATAATTAATTTCTCTATGATATAATAAATCGTGATCAATAGTAGTCGGTTTTTTCGTTTTAAACTGCAACAATCAAGGGTTTGGAGCTAAAAAAGATAATGAAGAAGAAAATTAAAATTCTCCATACTGCTGATTGGCATTTGGGCCTGGTATCCTGGAAAACCCGCCGGGAGGTAGATAGAGGAGAGGAACAAAGAGAAGCTCTGGAAGAGCTTATAGGGGTAGCAGAGAGAGAAAAGGTAGACCTCGTGGTTCACGCTGGAGACCTTTTTCACAGTTCTCATCATCCCGACAAAAAAACCATCAAGCTGGCTGTGGATACCATTTTACGTCTGGTGGATATCGCGCCTTTTGTGTGGGTGATGGGCAATCATGATTGGTATGCTATAGAAGGGTTGAAAAAAATTTTTCCTCCTCAAGCTTACATCATCCGTGATTATACTCCTCGGGAAATAGAGGGCATCCCTGTCACTGTTTTTCCTCTTCCTTACGTGAGTCTGGCTCGCCTTTTGGGTGATTACCGGGGAGATGAGATCCAGGATCGAGCTCGAGAGCTACTGAGGCAGGAGATGAAAAAGTGGGAAAGAAGTTTTCTTCCTGATCGCTGGAACATCCTGGTAGCTCATGCTACGATTGAAGAATTAGCCCGATACGCTGAAGCTAACCCTCACCGGGAAGTGTTTTTGAAAAAAGCTGATATTCCTTCTGCTTTTAACTACGGGGCACTGGGCCACTTGCACACCTTCTCTTTTTTGCGCTCGCCCTGTCCTCTTTATTATCCCTCTTCACTGGTAGTGGATAGCTTTGAACATGTGGGAAAAGAGGGAAGTTTTTTGCTGGTGGAATTGGAGGAAGGGAAAGAAAGCAAGGTGGAACCTTATTTTTTATCTGGCGCGCATTTGTGGGATTGGGAGTTGAAGGAAGAAAAAGAGATAGAGGAAATTTATGAGGAAATTTCTCAAGATATGACGGGGAAAAGGAATTATATTCGTTTGCGCATCAAGGAAGATTTTTATACCCCGGCTCTTGCCAATAAGCTAAAAGAGATGGGGGGAGAAAACTGGCAAATAGTGGTGGTGGAAGTTATTCCTCGAGAGAAAAAGGAAGTCGAAGAAGAACCACTTCCGGTGAACGAAGATTCTATTCCTCAACTATTTTCTCGTTATTGCCAGGAGCAAAACTTATCAGAAGAAGTGGTTAAGCTTTTTTATCGCTATTACCAGGAAGCAGGAGAGATTAGTGAGACCTCTTGAATTAGAAGTAGAAAAGTTTTTGGGCCTGGAGTCTCTTTCCCTTGATTTTGATTCCAGTTTTTTTGTTTTGGTGGGTCCAAATGGAGCAGGTAAATCTTCCATTCTGGAAGCTATTTTTTTTGCTCTCTTCGGGCGAGGTATCCGTTTAGAGCGAGGCAAAAGAGAATTGATTCATCGAGGATATCCCGAAGGTCCCCTGCGAGTGAAATTGAAATTCCTCCTGGGGGGTAATGAGTTCCAGGTGGTTAGAGAGTATTCTCCCCGGGGTGGGGTGGCAGTTTTAGAGAAAAAGGAAAATGGCGTCTGGAGGGGTTTGGCTTCAGGGGAGCAGCTGGTGAATAGGAAAATAGAAGAAATCATGGGTTTTGATTATCTCACCTTTAAATCTTCGGTATTTTTGCCTCAGGGAGAAACCCTTTCTTTTGTAGAAGCCACTCCTGCGGAGAGATTTAAGACTTTGAGCAGTCTATTTGGTCTTGAGTTGCTGGATGTAATTCGGGAGAGAGTGAAAGAGGAATTACGCTCTTTAGAAAGAGAGCTTCTTCCAGAAGAGAGTAAATTGGAGGAGCTGGAAAAAGAAAACTTGGAAGAGCAATTAAACTTGGCTAAAGAAGAAAAGAAAGATTTGGAAGATAAAACTGCAGATTTGGCTGGAGAGGAAAAAGACAAAAAAAGGCGAACCGAGCTATTGAACAGGCTCACAGAGATAAAAAATAACGAAAAAGAGCTACAAAAAAAGCATGATGATTTAGAAAAAGAGAGAGATAGAGCTTATAAAAAAGCTCAAGAAGACCGGGAAATCCAAAAAGCCTGGGAAGTAAAAGCTTCTTTCTGGCAACCCTGGCAGATAGTAGTAGAAAGAGTTGAAAAATGGGAGAAAGATAAAAAAGCTTGGTTGGGAAAGAAAGCAAAAATAGAAGAAGAAATTGCTCAACTGAGCAAAAATTTGCAAGAAATAGGAGAAAAAATTAAGGAGCAGGAGACTAAAAAAAATAACTTAGCAAGTTATGAAGATAAACTTCGCCGAGAAGCTCTTCCTTTAGCTGAAGAGGCCAGAGCCATAAAGAGAGAATTGCAGGAATTAGAGAAGGATAAGGAAAGAATAAGAAAAAAAATAGAAGAACTGGAAATAATTCTGCAAAAAGAAGAAAAAGAAGAAAAGGAATTAGAGAGAAAAATTACTGAAGAAAAAGAGAAGATTAACAAAGAAGAAGAAATAATTCAAAAAGTAGAAAAAGCAGAAGAAAAAATAGAACCTCTTCTTAAAGAGTTAGGAGAAAAGGAGAAAGAAATTTCTCTTATTGCTGTAGAACTCAAGAGTTTACAAAAAGACATTGAGCTAAGTAGTGAAAGATATAGAAAGTTAGAGAGAGAGTGGGAAAAGAAGAGAAAAAAACTGTCACTGTGGCAGGAAGAAAAGAAAGCAAGAGAAGAAGATTACCGCCAGATGGTTAAAAAGTTTGCTCTTTGGGAGTTGGAAAAAGAGTGGGAAGAAAAAGGATTTTGCCCTCTCTGTGGTAGCAATGTCCCCCCTCCTTCTGAGGCAGAAAACCTTCCGGAGGTAGATTGGGAAGGTTATCATTCTTTTCAGGAACAAGGAGAAAAATTAGTAGAAGAGGAAAGCTCTCTCCGTCAGGAAAAAACTCAGGAAGAAAGCAAAATAGCAGAGTTAAAAAATAAAGAAGAAGAAAAATTAGAAAAAAAGGAAAAATTAGAAGAAGAAAAGAACAGAATTTTAGAAGTTCTAAAGAACATTGATTTACCACCTCTTGTAAAGCCAGAAAGTATAGAGGGGTTTTTGAAGGAAAAAAGAGGAGAGAGAGAAAAGGCACTTTTTAATCTTTATCAATTGGAGAAAAACAGAGAGGTCAAGAAAGCTAAAATAGAAAGCAGGATAAAGGAGAAAGACGAAGAGCAAGTAAAGATAGAGAGTATAGAAAAGAACATAAAAGAAGAGGAAAAATTCTTAACCGAAAAAAGAGAACAACTTTCTCAAATTTTTGCTGTTTTACGATGGGAGGACGATCGGTTTCCAGAAGAAGCATTTAGTGATTTGTGGGATAAATTTTCGAAGCGATTACAAACTCTTTCGAGGGAATTAGAAGAGCTGGGAAAAGAAGAAAGCAGAAGTGAGGAGAAATTAAAGCTCCTTTGGCAGAACAAAGAAGAAGCAGAAGAGAAGGTTGCTGAGTTGCTGCAACAGGGAGAAGAGCTTCAAAAAGAAGAAGAGAAAAAAAGAAAGGTTTTTCAAGAAGAGCTATCTCGCCTGGGTTGGAGTGCAGAATATTTTGAGCAGTTACGGGATAAAAAGGCAGGTAACTGGCAAGAGATATGGCATAGGTTAGGGGGAGAAATAAAACAAACAGAGAACTCTCTCCAAGATTGCCAGGAGAAAAAGATTAGCTTAATACAGCAGTTGGAGATAAAAGAAGAGGAAGCAGAAGAGCAATTGATGCAAGAGAAAGAAATATTGGAAGAGCTGCAGAAAGAGCTGGGAAAAATCAGAGAAAAGAAGGGTAGCCTGGATAAAGAGATAGAGAACTTACAAGCTAAAATAGAAGAGCGAGACAGGCTAAGGGAAGGGCTACAAGAAAAAAGAAAAAATTGGGAACTTCACTACCAGCTGGATAAAGCTCTGGAGGCCCGGGGTTTTCGTAGTTATCTTCTGGGCTTTCTCTTTCGTGAACTGGAAGAAGAAGCTTCTTCGTTCTTAAGAGATTTATCTCAGGGACGCTATTTTTTACGAATGAAGATGGAAGAGGGAAAAGCAGAGATGGTGGTGGTGGATAACAATTATGGAGGGGAAGAGCGTTTACCCAGCGAATGCTCTGGTGGAGAAAAGACACTGGTTGCTCTATCTTTAGCTCTGGCTTTATCCCGTATTCATCTTCGGGAGGTAGGTAGAGAAAGGGGGGCAGATTGTCTTTTTATCGATGAGGGTTTTTCTGCTTTAGACCAGGAACATTTAGAATTAGTGGCTGATGCTATTTTACGTCTAAGTCAGGATGGGCGAATGGTGGGGATAGTAACTCATGACCCCTCTTTTGCTCATTATTTTCCTTTGCATTTAGAAGTCAGGGGAGGGAAAGCTTTTTGGAAGAGAAACGAGGAAGTTATTTAACTTTAACCGATTTTTTGCGAGAAAAAATGGCGCAAGTCGACCATTGGTTTTATGAGGAAGATTCTTTCCCTCGCTTTTTTCGGGAAGAAAATGATGGTTCTCTGGCTGCTTCTGAGCTATGGGAGATAGAAGAAGGAGACTTTCCTTCCTGGTCAGGGAAACGCCCCTCCCCGGGTTTAGAAGAGATATATTTAGTAGATGGAAGAATGCGAATCCATGCTCGAATTATAGTGTTGATGAAAACTGCGCTTTTAGGGGAAGTGGCGGCAGGTTTTGCCTGGTGGCAGAAGGATAGGGGTCTATCTTTAGGTTTTTCTCCCCAAAATCCCCCTAAATTGGAGAGAGTTTTGGGAGCGCCAGAGGGTCTTTTTTCGGGAGAAATGGTTTCTCGCGAACTTTCTTTAGGACCGGGATTTGTCTTCCATGTTTGGGAATCGGCTCGTGCATCCCGATATCCTCAAGAATTAGAAGCGGCTCAGCAGGCCATTTTCAGTGCTATGCAGGTTTTAGAGAGCAAGGTGGTAAAAGACTTGCTTTCTCGCTCTTCCTGTATCATAAAAGATGGGACGCTACACGAGGGAGATCCAGAATTCCAACCCGGGGTAGGACCATGCGGTCTGGTAAAAAGAGTTGAAGATTTACACCTTCCTCATTCCTACCTGGAGTCTTTGTTTAAATTGGAGCGAGGAGAGCGGACTCCTTTTTTCAGCGCTTATCTAAAGAAGGACTCACCTACACTGCGAGTTTTTTGCTATACACGCCTGGTGGAAAGAGATGATAATTATCCCTGGAAAGGATTAGTGCGCCTGGAAACTCTCCTGAATAAAGAAAGATGGACAGAGGAAAAAGATAATCTTTCTCTGTTTTTTGATGGAGTGGTCTCTCTTTTACCATTTTTGACTGCTGATTTTCCGGCTAAAAGGCTACCAGAAAATATTTTTCCTGTAATTGCTCTGGAGGAGCACCTGGGGCAATATTTTTCGTCTCCTCCATTTGTGCAGGGGCTCATACGGAAAACTTTGGGAAGGAAGGAAAAAGATGAGTGAGTTTATTGGCACAGTCACCGGTTTAGAAGAAATTAATCCTTACTGCTTCTTTGTTCGAGTTAATTCTTCTTATTCTTCTACTGTTGCTCTGGACCAGGTGGTGAGAGTAGATTATCGTTGGGGAGATAGAGAATTTCATGCTTACGGGATGATTACAGAAGTGAAAGCTAAGTGGGATGGTACTATCTCCACCGGTTATCAGGAAGAAGCTTATAACGAAGGAATTTATCAAGGAGTGCCCATTTATCTGGGGAAAGTAGTGGTAACCAGAGTTTTAGAAAAAAAGGGGGAAGACCTCGTTCCTGTCCCTTATTCTTTTCCTCCCCCTGCGGGGGAAAAAGTGTTTGTGGCTTGCGGAGAAGAGCTGGAGGTAGCTTTAGGATTTTCAGAAATCCGAAAGGGGAAAAGGGCTCTTCCTTGCGGGATCTTACCTTCCGGAGACGTGGCTTATTTAGACCTTAAATATATATTGGGAGACAATGGAGCCCATATCAATATTAGCGGTCAATCTGGAGTGGCAGCCAAAACCTCTTATGCTACTTTTTTGCTGTGGATGTTGATGAACTACTCTCGTTATGTCAAGGACAATGCTTTTTCTAACCAATTAGTTAACAGCCGTTCTTTAGTTTTCAATGTTAAGGGAGAGAGTCTTCTTTTTCTGGATTACTGGAATGAAGAGTGGAAAAGGGCTCAGAAGAAAGACTCAGAAGAGGGAAGGCAGTTTGCCGAATGGCAAGAAATGTTTCGCCTTTTTGAGGTAGAACCGCATCCTTTCTCTGAACTGGAGGTTTATGTTCCTCCTCGCAATGAGAAAGGTTCTCCCCATATTCGCCACAGTCGTCCAGAAGTAAAGGCCTACGGGTGGGATATTCTGGATATTGTGGAATTGGGACTTTTGCCTTTGATGTTTGATCCTGAGGAACTTTCTCAGAACCCCAATTTTCTATTAACTGTTACTGTGATTGAAGACTTCTTGCGAGACCAATACGATGGTCTGGTTGCAGATGCCCGCCGAGAATTGCGCAGCGGTAGTTATCCGGTGAAAATTGATTTGCAAGGGTTAACCGACCAGGAAATAGTGCGAGTTTATTTACAGGCTGCAGGAGAAGAGCCCCGGCTTATTCTGGAAAGCTTTAGTTTGCCTAATAACTTGATTTCTCTTATTACCATGCTTCGCTTATCTTTAGAAGGAGAGGGGAAATTAGGAGAGGAATTACAGAGAGAGCAGATTGACCCTCGCACAACTTTAGCTATTTCTCGCCGCCTGCGAGCTGCTCGCCGTACTGGCTTGAATCTTTTGTGGAGAGATATAACTCGCTTACCCTATCGGGAAGTCAAAGAAGTTCCAGAAGGTGGCTATCACCTGCGTTGGAACCGTCCGGGAGGAATATCAGTGGTAGACATTTCTAAACTCACCTATCAGGGGCAGGCTTTTGTAGTGGGAGCAGTGCTGCGAGAGATAATGCACTGGAAAGAGAGAGAGCGTTTGGCTGAACCAGTTTTTGTTTACCTTGATGAGCTCAATAAATATGCTCCTCGCACCGGAGGAGGGCCTTTGGGCAACATCTTTCGAGATGTGGCAGAGAGGGGACGTTCTTTTCGAGTGGTTTTAATTGGAGCAGAACAAACTGCTTCTCAGGTAGACTACCGGGTAATAACTCAGGCAGCAACTACAGTGGTAGGCAGGCAGAAGTTGGCCGAGCTGCACAAAGAAGAGTACGCTCATTTAGAAGGGAATTTACGGGATAAGGCGGCTACTCTTTTGCCGGGAGAGGTAATCATTGATCAGCCTTTTTTGCGTATTCCCCTTACGGTAAAGTTCCCTCTTCCTCCCTGGGCTACTTCAGAGGAAAACCGAGAAGAGCTATACCGGAAGGAAGTAGTATTTACTCCTGAAGAGGAGTTGAAAAAACTGTTAGGAGAATAGGAGATATAAAAATGCCCAATGAATTTACAGTGAGAACGCATTCTCAAGAAGAGTTTATAGACATCACCAATTCGGTTAAGGAGGTAGTTGCTTCTTCCCATATTCAAAAGGGAGTGGCAGTGGTTTATGTCCCCCATACCACCGCTGGAGTTACCATCAACGAAAGCGCCGACCCCAGCGTGGTAGAGGATATTTTAGAGGTCCTACGAAGGGTGGTGCCTTTTAATTTTCCTTACAGGCATTTAGAAGGCAATGCTTCTGCTCACATAAAAACAAGCATAGTAGGTTCTTCTATTTCGGTATTGGTAGAAAGAGGTAATCTAATTTTAGGAACCTGGCAGGGGATTTTCTTCTGTGAATTTGATGGCCCTCGCACTCGCCGGGTGTGGGTAGATGTTATAGGAGAATAACTTATTTACTGGAATATTCAAGATTTTAGCCAGATGATGCACTTGTGAGCGAATCAGGTGTGTGTTACAATTTTTGAAATCCGGGCTTATTGTAGAAGCTACATTTCAAAAAAAAGGAGGTGAGTGTGTTTTGTTTTTTAGGCTCGGAGTTGAAAAATCGAAGGGAGGTCTTAAATTAAGATGAGTAAGTTTTTTAGGAAAAGTGTATTTTGGGGATTGGTAATCTTATTGCTTTTTTCTTTGAGCTTGGTAGCTTTTGCTCAAGAAGAAATGTCCGAATTAGAGAAGAAGACTGCTGATGAAGCTTTTGCCAAAGCAGATAAGGGACAGCCTGATCCGGACTGGAAAGGAAAGAAGTTCACCATTGCAGTTTTAGCTTCCGGTCCTCATGGTGCAATTTCTGGTCCTTTATACTTCTGGCGACCTTACTGGGAAGAGCTTACCGGAGCTACTTATGACATTGCTGAAATTCCCTTTGGAGAACTGCAAGCTAAAATATTCACTGACTTTGCTACTGGAACCGGAAATTATGATTGTATAGTAGGACCGAGCTTCTTTTATGGAGATTATATTGCCAATGACTGGATTATACCGATTGATAAATATTTTGATGACCCTCGTATGCCCGAATGGGATCGAGAATCCATTGCTCCTCCTATCCGAGAGCTATTACAGTGGGGAGATAACTGGTACGGATTCAATAATGACCATGACGGTATGGTAATTTATTATCGTAAAGACTTGTTTAATGACCCTCGGTGGCAGGCTGAGTTCAAAGAAGAATATGGATATGATTTTCCTGTTTCTCCTGTTACCTGGCAAGAAATTCTGGACATTGCTAAATTTTTCAACGGTAAAGATTGGAATGGCGATGGAAAGGACGATTTTGGAATTACCATGCATCTTAAGGTAGGAGAGCAAGGCTTCTTTAACTACATTGCTTTAGCAGGCTCTTTTGTCTGTATGCCTGCTCCAGGGGACGATCCAGCTAAAATTACTCGCTATCATAACGTATTCTGGTTTGACCCTGAAACCATGGAACCCTTGATCAATACCCCGGGGCATGTCAAGGCATTAGAGATGCTCACTGAGCTCACCAAAGCCGGTCCTTCTGCCATGGTGGGATGGGGATTAGGGGAAGCCTGGGACGTTTTCCTGCGGGGTAATGCTGCTATGTGCTTTACCTTTGGAGATGTGGGCACGCTCTCTCAAGACCCCCGGGTTTCTGTAGTCCAGGGTAAACTGGGAGTAGCTCCTATTCCGGGGAGCAAAGAAGTATATGACTTGGAGAATGAACAGTGGATAACCTTAGAAGAGCCAAACTTAGTAGGTAATAAGTGTGGTGCCTCATGGCACGGAGTGATATCCAGCTATGCTGAAGACCCTGATATGATTGCTCACTTCCTTTCCTGGCAAGCTACTCCAGAAATTAACCACTGGAACGTGGCCTGGGGTTGGACAGGAATTGATCCTGGAACTACTTATGATTTCTTAGAACCAGCAGGCAAGGCCAAAATTGAGGATTATACCATCACAGGATATGATGCTGAAGATATAACTCAGTTTTTGGATGCTTATTATACTCTATGGTTTGAATATCCTCGTAGTGTTCCTTATCTTCGAATTGCCGGAGCGGCTGATTACATTGAGAGTTTAGATATTCATATGTCGGAAGCTCTCACCGGTCAGGCTACTCCTCAGGAAGCCTGGAACAGGGCAGCTCAAGATTGGAACAGGATTACCGATCAGCTGGGTAGGGAAGAACAAAAAGAACTTTATAAGGAAGCCATTGGTTATAGTGGCGAGTAAAGCATTGAAAGAGGCGGTGAGCTCACCGCCTCTTTCAAGAGAAAGAAGGTGAACTGGGGTTGAATAGGAAAAAAAGAGTTCCTCTTAAAGAGCAGGGAAAACATTTTTTTATTTTTCCAGCTATTATTTGGCTACTGGTTTTTACTATTTTTCCTCTTCTTTATACCCTTTATTTGAGCTTTCATGGTTCCCGCTTTTTGCGAGTTACTAAATTTGTAGGTTTAGAAAATTATATCTATGTTCTTTCCGATTATCGTTTTTGGAATGCTTTCCGGGTAACCATAACTTTTGTGGTTTTAAGCGTTTTACTGACTGTAGGTCTGGGCTTATTGCTTGCTCTTCTTTTTAATCGGCAAATGAAAGGGGTGCAGTTTTTTCGCACTATTTGTACCACTCCTCTTTTCACCGCTCCTGTGGCTCTGGGATATATGTTTATGATTATCCTTTACGAGGAAGGAGGACCGGTTAACAATTTTTTACACGCTTTAGGAGCTAATGCTATTCCCTGGCTTTCTCATCCCCGGTGGGCTCTGGTTTCGGTCTTGATTGCTGATGTGTGGCAGTGGACTCCCTTTGCCTTTCTGGTTTTATTGGCTGCTCTGCAGGCTGCACCTCGAGACCTTTACGAAGCAGCTAGCCTGGATAGTGCTTCAGGTTGGGAAATATTTCGCCATATAACTTTACCTCTTATCAGTCCCACTCTTGGAACAGTAATCATTTTGCGTACTGTGGAAGCTTTTAAAGTTTTTGATTTGCCTTTTGCTTTAACTAATGGAGGTCCGGGTCTGGCCACGCGAACTTTAACTTTTAATGTTTACACCAGTGGCCTGAGGGACCAAAATTTAGGCGTGGCTACGGCTACGGCAGTGATTCTGCTTCTTATGGTTCTGGCAGTCAGTCAAATCTTTTTCCGTCGTTACGGTTCAAACTATGATTAAAGGGGGAAGCGACTAATGAGAAAGAAACGTCGGTGGACTAATATTATCTTGTGGATAGCGGTAATTGTAGCTGTGGTCTGGATGCTTTTCCCTTTTTACTGGGCGGTAATAACCTCGATTAAAAAACCAGCTGATGTTTTTAGATTATCTTTTATTCCCTTTGTTCAATTTGAACCCACTTCAGAAAATTGGCGTTCTGAGCTTCAGATGCGGGGTCAAGAGATCAAGCGAGGATTGAAAAATTCGCTCATAATTGGAGTGTGTTCAGCTCTTGTTGCTCTTTTTATTGGTGCTTTAGCCGGGTATGGTTTAGCCCGTTATAAGTATCACCGGGTTAAAAACCGGGATATAACTATGTGGATTCTTTCCCAGCGGTTTTTACCTCCCGCGGCAGTAGTTATCCCCTTTTTCCTTATATTTAAAACTTTAGGCCTGATTGACTCAGTGGTAGGCTTAGTACTGATAAATGCTACTTTTGGCATTCCCTTTGCTGTTTTGGTAACCAGAGATGCCTTTCGAGACCTCCCTGAAGAGATAGAAGAATCGGCTTTAGTAGATGGTTGCTCTCGTTTCCAGGTTTTCAGTCGCATTGCCCTACCTTTGGCTGCCCCCGCTTTGGTTGCGGCAGGAATTATTTGTTTTGCTTTCGCCTGGAATGAATTTCTTTTTGCCTTCATTATGTCCTATTCTAAGGCTGTTCCCATGACCGTTTTAATTGCTGGTACTCAGGATACTCAGGGAATTCAATTCTGGTATGTTGCTACTCGTATGCTTATGGCTGTTGTTCCTCCTACTATTCTGGCTCTCACCGTGCAGCGCTATATAGTGCAAGGCCTCACTTTTGGTGCGGTAAAGGGTTGATAGTTTTCTATAGCAATAAACTTTGTTAAAAGTTTTAATTTTTATACTTATTCTTTCGGCTCTTATGCTCATTTGTAGGCACTATGGGGGGGTATTTGCCCCTCTCATAGTGCTCTGAATAAGAAGAATAAGCAGTCCGTGATACAGGGAAAAAGCTGGCTTTTGGTAGCGAAGTAAAATTGCGAGAAGATGTTACATCCTCGACCCACCTATCACTCTGAAAAAATAAAAACAACCTATGGCGTAAAAAACCATTTACTATCTTGACCAGAGAAAGAGAGCGAATTAAAATAGGTAGAATAATTAAATGATTTATATAAATTGTGGGTGGTGGAAATGAGAAAGAATGCTGATTCTCTGTATGATTTAGCTCTCCGTTTTTATGAGAAGGGAAAGCGTGCTATTGTTCCTCTTTTTGGATACTCTGGTCTTCAGCTCACCGGAACTACCATCAAGCAAAATCAGTTTAATCACTTGGTGCAATTTCGTTCCCTGAGCCGTCTTTATGACCGCTTTCGTCCTGATGCCATGTTTTTTCTCATGGACTTATCGGTGGAAGCCAGCGCTCTGGGGTTGCCAGTTCGTTTTCCTTTAGAGGAAACTCCTTCGGTGGAAGCTCATCTCGTAAAGAGCAAAGACGATCTGGATAAATTTCGCAAAATTGATATTCTGGGTGATGGAAGAGTTATCGTTTATTTAGAAACCCTAAAGCATATGCGAGCCGCCTTCCCCTGCCCGGTGGGAGCTTACGTTATAGGCCCTTTAACCTTGTCAGGTTTATTAATGGGAGCTAATCAGTTAGCAATTAAAAGTATTCTGGAACCAGATTTTTTTGAAGAGGTTTTGGAATTTTCTCATCAAGTAGTTATGAGATATGCTCAGGCTTTGCGAGAAAATGGGGCAGATTCTATCATGGCTTTAGACCCTACCGCGGTAATTTTTGGTCCACAGCAATTTCGCCAGACCATTTCTCGCTTTTATCGAGAAATGGTAGGAATTCTGGATGATGTGGAGATTACTCTTCATGTGTGTGGTAACACCTTTCATCTTCTGGAAGAGATGGTAGATTCAGGAGTAACAGGTTTGAGCCTGGATAGTCTGGTAGATATGAGGGAAGCATCTCAGGTAACAGGGGAAGACATTCTCCTTATGGGTAACGTGAGCCCGGTTAAAATGTTGTTTGGCTCCCCTCAAGAAGTTTATGACGAAACCTGGGACCTTTTAGAAAGCATGAGAGATTTCCCTCCTTTTATTTTGAGTACTGGTTGTGATTTGCCTCAGGATGTACCTCTGGAGAATATCGATGCTTTTTTCCAGGCGGGAAGAAACTGGGGGAAATAAAGGAAGAGAACCATAGAGGGATACTTCTCCTTATAGCCCTTTTTTCGTTTTTTGTAAGGAGTGTGCTATTATCCCCATCTGCGGCATCCTTGCAGAGGAATCAATCTTTAATGATTAATGAGCTTGTATAATGTTTATCCGGGCAAATAGTAATATTCACCGTTTTTTTCTTGATTTCTTGATCGAAAGGCTGTTTTTTCACCTTGCTCGACAAAAATCAAAGAATGGATTAAGCTTTATCCGGGGGATCACTTTGCTCCTCTGGATTGGTTTTGCTGGCACAAATACTTTACCCGGAAAAGCAAGTAATGTTCATCTTTATTTAGCTTTTCTATCAACCATTTGGGAGAAGAACCTTAATTTTTCCAATACAGATTATTTACTCTTTTCCTTTAAACTGGAAAAAAAGAGTAGGAATAAAAATGAGAAACAGCGGAAAAGAATGGGACTTATTAAATAAGTTAGACCGAGAAGAAAACCTCACTCAGGAAGAGATAGTCATTCTTCTCGGGTGTAGAGATAGAAAGGTGGAAGAGCAACTTTTCTATCTTGCTGATGAGAAGAGAAAAAAGTATGTGGGAGAAGAGGTTCATCTTCGAGGTTTAGTAGAGTTTTCCAATTTTTGCCGTAGAAATTGTCTCTATTGTGGATTGCGCCGGGATAACCGGAAGCTTAAAAGATACAGGATGTCTCTGGAAGAACTTTATAACCTCGCTGAAAAAATCGCTCTGCAGGGGCTGAAAACCATCGTGCTTCAGTCGGGAGAAGACCTCGCTTACGATGCTAAAAGTTTAGCTTCTCTCATTCACCGGATTAAAAAACTTGATGTAGCGGTGGCTTTGAGTATCGGAGAGCGAGAGCCCTGGGAGTATGCTCTCTGGAGAGATGCCGGAGCGGATCGATATCTCCTGAAACAGGAAACTTTTGATCGAGAGCTTTTTGCAAAGCTTCATCCTGATGATGATTTTGACCAGCGCCTCGAGTGCCAGAGAACCCTCAAAGAATTAGGATACGAGGTGGGAAGTGGGAATATGGTAGGGCTTCCTTATCAGACTCTTCAGTCTTTGGCTTTAGATATCAAAAAATTTCAGGAGTGGGATTTTGATATGATTGGCATTGGCCCTTTTGTCCCCAACCCCGATACTCCCTTAGGAGAGGAGGTTTCCAATCCTGAGGGAAAATACCTTCTCACTTTAAAAGTTCTGGCTCTCACCCGCGTCCTCACTAAAACCTCTAATCTTCCTGCTACCACTGCTTTGGGAACGCTTATTCCCGGAGGAAGAGAAAAGGCACTCTCCTGCGGAGCCAACGTCTTTATGCCCAATTTTACCCCCTCTTTTTATCAGAGTAGATATATCATTTATCCCGGGAAGGGTATCGAAGAATCCTGGGAAAATTATCTTTTAGAAGTTAAAAAGATGATAGAGAGAAAAGGGAGAGTGGCATCTACTGGCTATGGAAATCGAGTTTCTTCGGGGAGTGGCGAGGCTGGAAGAAGATAGTTATATGCCTCGCCACCTGGCTTTTTCAAGCTCCAAATTTACCCAGCCGTAGGGCGTTAGCGAGCATTAGACTCATAAGAGCCCGAGATGGGAACTGTCCTAAATATCCGTGAGCACATTCTTTTTCGGTAAAGCGCGTACCTGTGCTAACTCCTGCATATTTAGAGTAAAGGAGAACTGGCGAAGGATGCCAGGAATGACTATGCAAAAGGGAGGGAGTAGAGTGGTCTCCAGTGATAGCAAGAACATCAGGACGCAGAGCGAGAACCTGGGGAATGAATTGATCTAAGTGCTCTATCCTATCCACTTTTTTCTTAAAATCTCCATCTTCTCCTGCTTTATCGGTATCTTTATAATGCAAAAAGAAAAAGTCATAATCAAACCACTTATCCCGGAGAAGCTTTACCTCATCCTGAAAATCTCCTGTCACATCGGGGGTATCAAAGCCGAAAAGCCGGGAAATTCCTTTATACATAGGATAAACAGCAATAGCTAAAGCTCTCACTCCATAACGTTCCGGGAATTTCTCAATATGTGGAGATTGAGAAAAGCCACGCATTAGAATGGTATTAGCTTTAGGTTCATCTTTGATGATTTGATGAGCTTTCTCTAAAAAGAGCTTTAAAACTCGAGCAGTTTTTTCAGCTTCCACATCCAGCGCCTGGGGCTCAAAAGGAGGAAGTCCTTCCTTTTGGGGATCGGTGTCTCTAACTCCTTCTTTCAAACCCTCTCCTCGTAAAATCAGGACAAATCTATGCTCCATACCCGGTCTTAAGATTATCTCTACTCCTTCAATTTCTTTTATCTCCCGGGAAATTTTCTCTACTAACCGGGTACATTCTTCAGTAGAAATGCGCCCTGCTCTTCTATCCACTATGATACCTCTCTCGTCACGGGTGGCAAAGTTAGCCCGAGCAGCAATGTCTCCGGGTTGAAGATGGAAACCTACTCCCAGAGCTTCTAATACTCCTCGACCAATGGTAAGTTCTTCGGGATTGTAGCCGAATAACCCGATATGCCCTGGGCCGCTTCCCGGTGTGATGCCATGGTTTACCAGAGTCATTAACCCCAGGGCGCTCTTCTTAGCTAACTCATCCAGGTTGGGAGTTCGAGCTGCTTCCAATTCTGTTTGATAGCCAAAATCGGGGTGAGGAACTCCGCCTAAGCCATCGGCTACAAGAAGCACCATTTTGCTCTCTGCCTTTTTGAGAAGGCTCTTTAAATTTTCTAATACCTCAGGCATTTTCACTATCTCCTTCCTCTTATTTTCCCCTTATATTACCACAGTTAACTCCCAAATTCTCTATTTTTTTCTTACATCTTTCCTTGGCGCCCATAGCCGGAATAAAACGGCGTGGCTATTATTCCTTAATGCCTCATCTGCCACCCCGGTAACTTTCGAGCCGTTTTTAACCTACCCCTGAAAGCCTCTATCATCCCGTTGTCCGTCATTCCTGAATGTCTCTACCCTCCCCTTGCCCGTCATTCCTGAATGGTTCTATCAGGAATCCAAATTACTTAAGGGCAAACACCTTTAGATTCCCGACTACTGATTTTGGGAATGACAAAATTATAAAGAGGATAATACCCCTCAGTATGAGGGGAAAACTCTCTATAACCTCCCTTAAAAAATGGGTTTCCTACCCCCGGGGGAAGTAGGTTACAACTGTTTTTTGTGATCAACTATACTCTAATTTGCTGAAACATCTCCTTACTCTCTCTACTAATAGAATAAAGGAGCTTCGATATTATATTTGAGGCTAATCACTGAAAGCCAAAAACATGATACAATTGAAGGGGGTGAAAAATGGAAGAAAAAATTTTTGTTATTCAGGAGCATTGGGCTTCTCGTCATCATTTTGATTTCCGTCTGGAAAAAGACGGAGTTTTAAAAAGCTGGGCAATTCCCCGTTCTATTCCCCAAAATGCAGGAGAGAAAAGGTTAGCCATAGAGGTGGAAGACCATGATTTAGATTACGCTGACTTTGAAGGGGAAATTACCGAAGGTTATGGGAAGGGGAAAGTTAAAATCTGGGATAGAGGATATTACCTTGCCGATAAATGGGAGGAAGATGAGATTTTGTTGGAACTGAAGGGGAATAAAGTTAAGGGAAAATATGCTTTAATTCGAACTAAAGGTAGTAAAGCAGATGATAACCGGCAATGGTTATTGATTAAAAGAAAGGAGGATGTCAGTTGACCATTCAAGAAGTTCTGGAGCAAGCTCTTAAAATGGAAGAAGACGGTCGTCAGTTTTACTTAGAGGGCTATGAGAGAGTAAGTAGCCCTTTAAGTAAAGAGGTGCTGAAAAGGTTGGCCGATGAGGAATTAGTGCATATCGAACGCATTAAGGAAGGGTATAATAAGGTAACCAAAGGAGAAGAATTCGCCGTAGAAAATTGGGGAGGCATTAGAAAGCCTGCTCGAGAATATTTTGATAATATTTTTACCGAGGCTCGGAAAAATATGGATGAGCTTATAACTCCCAGCGCTCAAGAGCTGGATGTGATCCAGACCTCTATGGATCTGGAATCGAAATCCCATCAATTCTACGTGGAAAAAAGTAAAGAAGTAGAAGATGGAAAAGTACGGGAGTTTTTAGATTTTTTAGCTTCCGAGGAATATCGTCACTATAACCTTCTGTTTAATACCTATGAATACTTGAGTAACCCCACCTCCTGGTATTACCGAGAGGAAAAACCCATTTTTGAGGGAGGTTGAGAACTCCTCGGGGGAGGGAATGATCTGAAAGTATGAAAATTGTGGCCATTATGGGGAGTCCCCGGCGAGGGGGGAATAGCGATATAATGCTGGATGCTTTTCTTTCCCCGAGGGACTCCCTTCACTCTTTAGAATGGATAGTTCCCTCACGGCTCAACTTAGGGTTTTGTCGAGGATGCCGGTTTTGTGAGGCTATGGGAAGATGTATTTTAAGAGATGATATGGATGAGGTAGGAGAAAAATTACTCGAGGCCGATAAGGTGGTCTTAAGTTCTCCAGTTTTCTTTTATGGTTTTCCTGCTTCTCTGAAAGCGCTGGTGGATAGAGCGCAGGTTTTCTGGTCCAGGAAATATAAAATGGGAGAGAAGTTTAAGCCCAAGGAGGGTTTTTTGCTTGCAGTAGGAGCCACTAGTGGAGGAAAACTTTTTGAGGGAATAGTTTTAACCACCAGGTATTTTTTCGATGCCTGGGGATGTGAATATAGAGGAGGTCTTTTTTTCCGGGGTTTTGACCAAAAAGGAGCTATTGGAGAATGCCAGGAGTGTTTAGAAGAGATTAAGGAAGCGGGGAGAAGTTTTTTGAGCTCCAAAAATAGTTGAGAGTTTTTACATTTAACTGCAAAAGGCATGGTAATTCCCTCTATTAGCGCGCCATTTTTCTTTCATACCTGGTGTCTAGTGCGTGGTAACCCCGAGAGTTCTCCTCCTCTTGCTCTTTTCTGTCATGCCTGAAACCTCTAATCAGGTATCTATATGTTTTTACTGAGGAAGCTTTTTTCCTCAGCAGTTTTTGCTTTTTATCGTTTTAAGAGGCGTTATAAAGGGGCTTTCCCCCTTATTATTCTGAACCATTCTGGAGTAACGGCCCCTTTTACGTCATTCCTGAAATCAGTAGTCGGGAATCCAAATGCTTTTAAATACTATGGACCTCCGATGGATACATTCAGAGGCGACAGACGAGAAGGGGGTTTATAAGAGTTTAGTGCGGAATGGTTCTTCCGTTCTTACCCTTCCTAAAATATATACTCCCATCTTTCATCTTTAGGTTTTGCCTTTCCTGATGCACAGTCTCGATATTCTGATTTATTTTCTTCCTCTTTTCCCCTTTGATAATGATGTATCTGATAATTCAGCTACTTCTTCCTTAACCCAACTTGCGCTATAAGTGCCAGAAATTAGCGCTATAACAGGCTTTTCTTTTTAAGGACTCCCATTTTCTGGTAACACGGATTTTTTCTGCCAGAATGGTCTATCTCTATA
>DGDO01000046.1:18972-20001 GCA_002385475.1 Candidatus Sordicultor fermentans
TTCTACCTCTCTTATAGTATTGTATATATCCCATACTGTATGCTCATCTTCATCTCGTAAGGTAGTACGGATAAAGTAAGCTCCGGGCTTTCTACTTCTCTCTTTTACTTTCTGCCAGCTTATCTCTTTTACTATTCCCCCTTCACTCTTTAGCTTAACCTCATAAAGCCTGTGAACTGAGGGATACTTCTCCTTCAGCCTCCCTAACCGCTCATATACTTTTTCTACTCTCTTTATTTCTCCTTTTTTTTCTATTCCCTCTTTTAGGGCCTGCAGTCCAGCTTCATATCTTAAACAATGGAGCTCCTGGATACTCTTTTCCTTCTTCTCCTTCATTTCACTTTCTAGATAGAGGAAATTATCTTCTTCTCCGGGAAAGTTAACCCACCGAGCCTGGATTTGATTACCTCGCTGATCTGGGAAAGTGGAGAGCTCTTCTTCTTCCCTTGCCGGCAGTTTAGTATCTGGTTTACTTAAAGGGACACAGACATAGTCATAGCCCAACTCTCGGAGAAAAGCTAAATTATCTTCTGTAGCTATCCCAGCATCCATAACTATTACTTGTTTACCTACCTTATTGTTTTCTTCTCCTCTCAGATCTTCTATGGTCTTTTGCAAGGTTTTGCTATCTCTAATGTTTCCTTCATATATCCTACTGTACTTTACAAAGCCATACCTATCTACCACTAAAGCTAAAGAGAGTAGTTTGGCATCACTACGCTTTTCTTTGCTTCTACCATAGTGAGCTTTCTCACTACCTTCTTTCTCTCCTTCAAAGTAGGTGTTGGTTAAGTCATATATCCAGATCTGATCTTCTAAGGAAAATAGCTCTCCAGTTCTCCGTCTTAAGTAACTTTCTATTTCTGTTTTCTGCTTATACAGACGTTTACTCACCTCATAAAGGTGATAACGGGTAACTTTACCAGGAGGAAGATGATATAGTTCACCTACACCACTGTTTTGCTGTAACCACTGGGCCGTCTCTCGATCTGATGCTGGATAAACTGAGCGACCTATCAAGTATATTAA
>DGDO01000103.1:0-181 GCA_002385475.1 Candidatus Sordicultor fermentans
ATGAGAGCCTGGATTGTGTACAAGAGGCTATCGACTCCTGTCCTACTGCTGCTATCATTCAGGAATAGGAAAAGTTTTTTTGACCCCTTGCCTTATATAAAGGGGTTGTATAAAATAGGTAACCAAAATAAAAGCGCCCCCATCGTCTAGCCCGGTAAGGACACCGCCCTTTCAAGGCGGC
>DGDO01000103.1:320-3182 GCA_002385475.1 Candidatus Sordicultor fermentans
GACACCGCCCTTTCAAGGCGGCGGCAGCGGTTCAAATCCGCTTGGGGGCGCCATTATTTTTGTAGAGCCACTTTTAGCACTTCCTCCTTCTCTTTTTTCCTTTTCTTAACCCCGAAGGGCGTTGTCCATAAAAAGGGGGTATTAAAATGGGAAAAGTTTTAAAGTTGGTTCAACCTAAAACGTGGGAAGAGTATTTTGAGGAGTTTTTATTACAAAAGCAAATTGAGGGTCTAAGACCACGCACCCTCGAAGATTACCGCTACCACATAAACCATTTCTTTAATAGGGCAAACCTTGAGGATTGGGAAAGTATTCAAAAGAGAGTAAAAGAGTATTTTACTGAAAACATTGCCCCCGCTACCTTTAACACTCGACAAAAAACTCTTAAAGCTTTCTTTCGCTACCTTGTAGGACAAGGAGCTATTCCAGCAAATTCTATAACCTTCAAAAAGATAAAAGAAGAGGGGAAATAGTAGTCTCCCCCTATGGTTCGAAACCCCCTATAGCTCGATAATGCCTGGAATATTTATAAAGGGGTAGTGTTTTAAACAACAGGGAAGAAGTTGTTTAAAAAGGAGAGAAAGGATAATCTCTCAATTCAAGCGTGGAGTCGAGAGCCTCATTGATCTGGTAGGATTTGCTCCCTTGGCGCAGAAGGTGTAATTATTTCTATTTGTTTCAGGGAAAGTTCATCTTGCAAGAAGGAGGGAAAGTAGAATGCCCAGAGTTACTTTTAAGCTTGATTATCCACAGGCTCAGAGTGTTTTTGTGGCAGGGAGCTTTAACGATTGGGACACCCAAGCACACCCTATGCGCAAGACCCAGAAAGGACACTGGAGTTGTACTCTTACGCTCCCCTACGGGCGATATGAATACCGCTATATTGTAGACGGAGAATGGTATACTGACCCATCTACTCCTCGCGTTCCTAATGAGTATGGTTCGGAAAATTCGGTGATTGAAGTCAAAAGGAGGGAAACTAAAACTTAAAAAGTGGGCCGGGTAGAATTGAAGACCCGGGATTACGAGGCCGTTGATGCTACGAGGATCATGATAACATCACAGGAGGGATTGAAATGTGCAAAGTGATTTTTGAAGTTTATGCCCCGCGGGCAAAATCGGTTTATCTGGTGGGGGATTTTAACGACTGGGATATCAGGGCTTGTCCCATGGAAAAGGAAAACGGTGTCTGGGTCATCACCCTCGATCTTCCTCCTGGAAAGTATGAGTACCGATATTTGGTCGACGGAGGATGGTATAATGACCCTCAAAAGTGCCGGATTCTCACTGGCTGGGGAGAAAACTCTGTATTAGAAGTTGAGCAAGACTGTTCATTGATCTGTGCTTGATTATTTTATTAGTATTTATTAATTATAGAATTTTCTAGTCCTTTTTGGTTCTCTATTTGTACTATTTATTAGGTGTAAGCACCCCGAGCAGCTCCGAAATCAAATCTCCCAGAATATAAGTTAGCCACAAAATCTGGGCTTCTCTCCTCTTTCTATTATTGTGAGCTCTTTTCGGAAGTTCTTTAAACTGTCATCAGCGAGCACTGAAGAAGGTTTTTCTCCCTCGGTAGTTTTTGTCTTTAAATAATTTAGATTCCTGATGAATACGTTCAGGAATGACACTCCTTCCCGCCGTCGTTCCCGAAATCCTTAATCGGGAATCCACTGAGGGATGCTTTCCTCGGTATTATTATCCTGCTTTTTAGTTTTTGGTTTAGGCCGTTAGGCTCTCGCAGCTATTTTGCAGTGATATCATGAAATAGCTGTGCCCGAGGATCACTATCTCAAAAATAGCGTTCTATTAATCTTTGCATAAAAGGCTGAAAATCATCAAGGTGGTTCTGGATGATGTCATATATTTCTTGCTTATCAACATTATCATAGAGATGAACCACTCTGTTGCGAAAACGGACCATTGACTGGTATGTTTCTTTCATCTCCCGGGGTATCAGGTCATGCTGGCTGGCGAGCGCTACAAGCTCACCATAGCTTTTGGGTAATCCCCATCCTTCTCGGGCTATAATGTGAGCACAGATATCTAACATTGCTTCAATGATTATCTGAAGCATCCGGGTAGCGGCATATTCATTAATTACCTCCCGGGAGAATTCCTCAAGAGTCATCTCCTGAAAATAACGAAGGTGGGCAATGTTCTCTCGCATAAATTGAAGCTTTTGACGGAGTTTGTTCTTATTTTGTTCTTATCAATCGCCAACGAACTCCTCCCGCAAACCATAGTCAAAATCCTGGTGGATATTTGCCTCATCTACTGCCCAGTCTCCATAAAACTTGATGGTCCTCTCTACGAAATCAGCAAGTAGCTCCCCATTGCGACAGAACAAAAGCTTTCCTTCCTGGAGCACTTTTATAGTCAATGTCAGAGGGGTGGTGCGGAGGTTCAAAAGACTTACATCTTCGCTTCCTACAATACGAGAACACTCTGATAGAATCTCTGCCTCTTTTTCCCGGGAAAGAACAATCTCGGGGAGAGGAAGAAGGGCAAAATCAAGGTCTGAGAGGGAAGTATAAAATGGAGTAAGGTAGGAACCAAAGAGATAGAAAGCAAGAATGTCTCCATAGCTCTCCACCAAAGAAACTATTTCCTCTTCCTTAGCGGGTGAAAAATCAACAATCTCCGGTTTTCGGCTTAGACGAGCCATCTCATATTGTCCTCTTTTTTTGCTCTGGTTGGCTTTTCTTTATTATATCACCTCGCCTCTCTTCCGTCATTTCTCAGGGGTTTCCTCATCCCTCATGCCTGAAATTTAGCGAGGCATCCACTTCCCTTCCGTCCTCCCATTGGGAATCATAAGGGTGTCTCACGCCATTGTTTAGATTCCTGATGAATACGTTC
>DGDO01000103.1:3244-3496 GCA_002385475.1 Candidatus Sordicultor fermentans
TTTAGATTCCTGATGAATACGTTCAGGAATGACACTCCTTCCCGCCGTCCTTCCCGAAATCCTTAATTGGGAATCTCCCCCTTCCGTCATTCCCGAAATTTTTTATCGGGAATCCACGTTTTTGCTTTTTCCTTTGATTTTTAATACTGTGGACCCCTGATAAAACCATTCAGGGTGACGACCTCCCCCTCCGTCATTCCCGAAATTTTTTATCGGGAATCCAGATGCTTTCAAATACTGTGGACCCCGGCT
>DGDO01000074.1:0-4321 GCA_002385475.1 Candidatus Sordicultor fermentans
AGATGTATAAAAGAGACAGCTGTGGACCCCTGATAAAACCATTCAGGGGTGACGACCTCCCTCTCTCGTCATTCCCGAAATTCAGGCGGGAATCCATGCTTTTACTTTTTTCTTTTTGGAACCATAGGAGCATCTCCTCCCATTATTTAGATTCCTCGTAGAACCGCTCAGGAATGACCTCTCCCTCCGTCATTCCCGAAATTCAGGCGGGAGTCCACTGAGGAAGATGTTTTCCTCATCCTCAGTAGTCTTTTGCATTTTCTGTTTTTCTTTTAATCTTTTAATCTTACGCCGTAGGCTGTCTATTTTTTCTCCCTCATTTTATGCTTGTTGTTTTTCAAAGGGGGTTACAAGGGGGGGTTTATCCCTCTTATAGTACTTTCTGTCATTCCCAAAATCTTTTATTGGGAATCCATATGTTTTTACTGGGGGAGGATTTTCCCACCAGTGGCATTTACTTTTCAGGTTTTTGTTTTTTTGCTTTTTAGGGTGATAGGGGGTTTCCCCTTGTAGTTTGGATTTCTGATAAATACATTCAGGAATGACAAACTTGTGGGAATTTCACTCTCACTTTCACCCTGGAAGAGTGATGAAAAAGAGGGCTTTTAAAGAGGGGAAGAGAAAGGAATCCGGGTGAGGCTTCCTTTTACCTTTTTGCTCTGACTTTTTTCTCAATCGCAATTTTTACATTACATCCTCGCAGTATTCCTGATGACCTGTTCTTTCACTCTTTAGAGAGATTATGGCATGCTATTTTAATTTTTTTGGTATTTGTACTTTATTATGCACCACGGTCTCCTACTATATAAAATACCAGATTACTCCCCAGGAAAAGACCAGGATACTGGGCCAGAGAAGCAGTCGATATACTTTCTCTATATCAGTCTTAAAATATCGGCAGGAAAGAATGAGACAGAGATGGGTGGGAGAGAAAATAATTCCCAGATATCCTCCAATATAGAGGAGAGGAATCGCTTTCTCTAAAGAAGCAAGAGACAGAAGAGGTAAAATTAAAGGAAAACTAACTCCTACAAAAGCCGACGTTAGCCCGCTTACGAGAGCAATAAAGAAGGCCAGCACCAGACCTAAGAGGATTACCGGCATATTCTGAGAAATCATGAAGTCTACCACTGGCTGAAGAACACCGCCTTGAGTAATGGCGGTTTTGAATATCAGAATTCCAGCTACATCAATCATTATTGACCAGGGAAAATTCTGGAACATAGCGGAGATAATCTGAGAAAAAGATAATTTGCCAAGGAAAATAGCCAGGATTAACCCTATCATGCCTCCTACCCAGATTGGAATTCCTAAAAATACTACTAAAACTGGAGGGATTAAAGGAATAAAAGGTTGAATAATCTCATAAAAATTGACCTTTCCGGGTGGGTCGGGGGAGTTTTCTACCTCCATTTTTCTAACCACCAACCAGCCTCCTATAATAGCCAGAAAGAAAAAAGGAAGGTGGTGTATTACTATCCAGGGAAGAGGTAAACCCGATAGAGAAGAGACTAAAAGAATTGCTGGATAAAGAGGAAGAAAATATTCCCAGATATGGCGAAACCAATAATTGATGAAAGCTAAAATTTCTCCTTGTGTATGAGGTGAGGTGCGAGAAGCTTCTACCAATGGGGCAGAGAAAATAGCTCCACCTGGCATAGGGAGAATTCCCACGAGAGCAGGAAGGGCCAGAGAAACCAATCGGGGGTCCTTAAAAAGAGTTTGGGTGGATTTTACCAATAGGTTTAGTTGACCGGTGTAAGAAAGAACGTTTCCCAGAATGGTAATGCATACTATGTTGGCCATTAAATTGAGATTGGAATAATCCCCAAAGGTACCTATCACTATCTTCAGGCTTTCGATGGGAGCAACGGCAGAGAAAAGAAGAAGTAGAAGGGCTGCTATGGCAAGAGTCACACCTAAATTTATTTTATATCGTAAAGAAATCAAAATTACAATGAAGACCAAAGCGATTTTTATAAGTTGAATCAAGAGTTAGCCTTCCTCCACTGTTAAGTTCACTTTCTCCGATTATACAACTAATTCCTTTATTTGAGTTTATATCTTTAGAATCAGAGATTTAGTAAGAAGAGGGGTAAAAGACCTTCGCCCTCAATTTTTGGGAAAACTTCTTCTCTAAGAGAAAGTCGGTACCGAGATGGCATTTTTAGTGCTTCTTTGAGATAATACGGCCATGAAAAGATTTGTTTTAAGTTTAATTGTAAGTTTTTGTCTGGGGTGGCTTTGTTTTTGTTCCGCCGTTTGTGCTGCTACTTTCTTTCAAGGAATATGGATAGATGTGCGGAGCATCCCCCTGACCGAGGACGGCATTCGGGATATGGTCAGGCGCGTGCATTCGGCTAATTTCAATGCTATTTTAGTGGAGTCCTTTTATTTGGGTGAAACCATTTATCCTTCTCCTTTTTTATCTTCTCAGGGGTTGCCTTCTCAAATGTCCACTTTCGAGGAGGCGGGCATTGACCCTTTGAAAATAATTGTGGAAGAGGCTCATCGTCTTTCTTTACAGGTGCACGTGTGGTTTGATATGTTTTATGTGGGACTCAACGAGCCTGGAGCCTTACTTTCTCGCTACCCCCAGTGGAGTGCCATTAACCGAGACGGGAGCACTGGTTACCAGCAAGGAAATAACCACTTTTTCTGGATTTGTCCGGAACACCCGGAGGTGAAGGAGTTTTATTCTCAGCTTTTTCAGGAGGTGGGCAAAAATTACCCCATAGATGGGATTCATCTTGATTATCTTCGTTTTCCCGACCCGACGTTAGCTGATGCTTGCTACGCTCCAGAACATTGCCAGAAGTTTGAAGAGGAGTATGGCGTCGACCCCCGGGAAATTAGCCCCCTGAACCAACCGGCTTTTTATCGGGAGTGGAATAAAACACGCGCTCAATTTTTAACAGATTTTGTGACTTACATTTCAGAAGAGCTGCGTCATTCGTTGCCTCACTTAATTTTCTCCTGCGCAGTTAAACCCCAGGGTTTTCCAGAAGAGCTGAACCCCAGGTCTTTGCAAGATTGGCCTCGCTGGGCAGAACTGGGGCTTTTTGACGTTTTTATCCCTATGACTTATAGCTCCAGACCTCCAGAGTTTAAGGGTCTATTGCTCTGGATAAACACTTTTCTTTCTTCTTCTGCGCCTTTTTATAGCGGAATCTGGGGAGTTAATCTTTCTGACCATTCCATTGCTCAGGAGATTGCCATTGCTCGAGAAGCAAAATCGCAAGGAGTATCCATTTTTGCTTATCCTTATCTTACCGACCAAACCTTGAGTTTCCTGGCTGCTGGCCCTTTCCATGAAAAACCTTCTCCTCCCACCATTGAGGAATTATCAGTTCCTCGAGAACTTCCCCCTGAAGTTAAGCCTGTATCTTATTATCAGGAGAACGCCCGACGAGTAACTGCTCTTTATACCGGTACTCCTGTTGTACCTGATGGTGTTTTGGAAGAGATATGGGAATCTGCCCACTGGCAGGCCGATTTTACTCTTATTACTGGAGAAGGAGAAGCCAGCCAGGAAACCAGAGTGGCTCTCCTTTATGACTCTCAAAACTTATATGTTGCCTTTTTCTTTGAGAAAAATCCTGATGAAGTTGTTTTTTCCGTTACTCAAAGAGACGGACCGGCATTTTATGATGACTCGGTAGAAATTTTTCTGGACCCGGGTAAGAGTAAAAGTTTCTACTATCAGCTGGTAACCAATCTGGTTGGTGCTCAATACGATGGTTCTTCTTTGCAAGGAGCAGCTTGGAATGGAAACTGGAAAGCTGGAGTTATGGAGGAGAATCATCTTTACTCTCTGGAGATAGCTATTCCTTTTTCTGAAATAACCAAAGAGCCACCTTCTGGGGGAGAAGAGTGGGGGATAAATTTTTATCGCAACAATTTAAAACAAGAAGAATTCAGTGCCTGGTCGCCTACTCCGGGTGTCTATGCTGTGCCTTCCCTTTTTGGAACTGTAGAATTTTCTGTGCCTTAAAAAACATCTATGGGGAGTTATCTTGTTAGAAGATAACTCCCCATAGATGCAAGGAGGGGATTTTCTAAGTTTATAACTTTTCAATTACTCATTTTCAGTCCGAAGGGTATTATAGCTGGTTATTATTTTTTGTCAATAGCTTTTTTGGAAAATTAATAAAATATTTAATAAATATTTTATAATGATAGCCTCCAACATAGAAAAAGATGTGAGGAGTGCGTGGTCTCAAGCCTTCAACTTGTTTTAACAAAGAAATTCCTCAAAATACTCTCCCAAGTTTTAGGTTTAGCTAATTTTAAAACCTTCCCCATTTTGAATCCCTTTTTT
>DGDO01000074.1:4617-4896 GCA_002385475.1 Candidatus Sordicultor fermentans
GGGAAGCCGATGCTCTACCACCTGAGCTATTTCCGCTCTTATACACTAATATAATAACATGAAGAATGTTTTTTTCAAGTATCCGAATTGTCTCAACTAAAAATCTCGATACAAATCATTCTATTTGCAGGCTATCCTCCTTAAGCTGAAGGTGGAATAGGGCTCGCATTATAGTTTATAGTTGACTACAAGAAAGTAGGTAAGGGAAGGGTTTTTGAGAGAAGCATTTTTTAAGAAAAATCACCCTCACCCTACCCCTCTCACTCCGAGGGCTTCTCT
>DGDO01000075.1:0-1968 GCA_002385475.1 Candidatus Sordicultor fermentans
TTCCTGAGTGGTTCTACGAGGAATCTAAATAATGGGAGGGGATGCTCCTATGGTTCCAAAAAGAAAAAAAGCAAAAACGTGGATTCCCGACTAAAAATCTTGGGAATGACAGAAGAGAGTAAATCCTCTATAACCCCCAAAAAGACAATGAATGCAAACAAATGTAAAAAAGAGCACAAAAGACGGAAAAGTAAAAGACTAAAAATTACACTGGAGAAAAAGATTCCCTCTTCCTTCCAGAAAGAAGAGCAGGATGAGGGGTGATAATTTTCTCCCTTCGGTCTTCACTCTATAGAAGTCAAGGGAAGTCGAGGGTCGGGGTCCATTTCCCAGGAATCTTTTCTCCCTCGCTCCCAGTGGAAAAGACCACAGGCGGCAATCATAGCACCATTATCGGTACAAAAGGAAGGAGAAGGGAAAAAAACTTGCACTCCTCTTTTTTCTCCCTCTTCTTTCATTTTCGCTCGCAGATGACGATTGGCTGCCACTCCTCCCCCCACAACTATCTGAGAAAAACCATAAATTTTCAGAGCTTTAAAAGTTTTATTTACTAAAACCCTCGCCACACTTTCCTGAAAAGAAGCTACTAAATCTCGAATGAGCTTCTCATCTTTTTTTTCTTCCTCTTTCATAGAAGAGTAATGGCGCACTACTGCAGTTTTTAATCCACTGAAGCTAAAATCCAGAGTATCATCATCCTCTAAACCAGCAGAAAAGTGGAAACGGTCGCCTTGAGCACCTTCACTCAACCTGTCTATAATAGGACCTCCCGGATAACCTAAATTTAAAAACTTGGATACTTTATCATAAGCTTCTCCAGCAGCATCGTCTCTTGTACTTCCTAAGTGACGGTACTTTCCCCAATCCCGGACAGCAATAATTTCAGTGTGCCCCCCGGATACAATCAAGGCTAAAAAAGGAGGCTGGATTTCTGGATATTCGAGACGAATAGCGAAGAGATGCCCCTCCAGATGGTTAACCCCAAGAAAGGTTTTATCTTTAAAAAGAGCGATGGTTTTAGCTAAACACACTCCCATGAGCAAAGAGCCCAGAAGACCAGGACCCTGAGTCACCGCCACCAGATCTATATTTTCTAAATCGAGATGAGCATCCCGAAGAGCCTGATCTAAAACCAGAGGAAGATACTCCAGATGTTTGCGAGAGGCTACTTCCGGGACTATTCCTCCAAAGCGACGATGAAATTCAGTTTGACTGGATACTACATTGGACAAAACTTGATATTTATCATTAATCACCGCCACACAACTATCATCACAACTCGTTTCTATACCTAAAACGTGAATCAATAAACATCCTCCCTCAAAAGACCTTTTTCATTACCCAGGCATCTTCTCCATCAGCATAGTAGCGCTTGCGCACTCCTATCTTTTTAAAGCCAAAACTGTGATACAAATTCTGTGCTTTAATATTGGAAGGGCGCACTTCCAATGAGACCTCACTACATCCTTGAGATTTAGCGTAATTTAGCGCATAACCAAAAAGCTTTTTACCAAACCCTTCTCCCCGGTAGGCAGGATGAATGGCAAAAGTGGTTATATGAGTCTCCCCCCATACCATCCACAGACCCAGATAGCCGATGATTTTACCCTGGAAGAAAGCTACGAAATAGGTAGCTGCCTGGTTGGATAATTCACTCAAAAATAAAGAATAAGACCAGGGTTGAGGAAAAGAGCTCTGTTCAATGGCCATAACCTGAGGCAGGTGATAAGGCCGCATCCAGGAGATTTTAAAATCTCCTTCTTCCCATAAATAAGGTTCTCTATCCCCAGACCTTTGAGCCATAAAAGGGCACCAGAGTAAAAATATTTTCTCGATTTACCATCGCTTCATTCTCTCTCCGCCGATACAATTCTATTAATCCTCGTGCTTCTGGTAAAGACTCCCGGGGTGCAAAAAAAGAGAAACCCTTACTTTCCAAAAATTCCGCTATGTCCACCCAGGGAGTAA
>DGDO01000075.1:2201-2594 GCA_002385475.1 Candidatus Sordicultor fermentans
TCGTAATCTTGAGCTATACGCTCGGGAACCTGATGAGCGATGACCTCCAGAGTAGAAAAGCCACCCAGAGGTTTTCCCAGAGAGTAAGCTATGCCTTTTGCCACAATGTTTGCAATTTTCACTCCGGTAAAAGAGCCCGGACCCAAACCCACCAGAACTATCTCCAGATCTTTTTCCCAGTTGAATTCTTTTTGTAAAAGGCTCAGATGCTTAATAAGCCAGCGAGAATGGTCTTTTTGAGTATAGTGGGTTAGATGAAAAAAAACCTCTTCAGCAGAACCTAAAGCTATACTGAGCCAGGAAGTGCTGCTATCCAGAGCAAGAATCATAGTACACCTCGATATCTCTTGTATCTTCCTCTCTATACCTTAAGTGAACCAGAAAAAAGGGAGG
>DGDO01000088.1:0-997 GCA_002385475.1 Candidatus Sordicultor fermentans
GGGCAGGCTAAAAACGGCTTGAAAATTGCCGGGGTGACGAATAAGGAGGGTCGTTGCAGTGACGAAAAAAGAAAGGGGTTATGAGGGGGCAAATCCCCTCATCGTTCTGTTATGAATTTTGCGATTCACTATAATTACGATGTTTAATTTGCCTCAAGAGTCAATTTGAGATATTATAAGGCAGTAAAAGGTGCTATATATAATAGGATGGTGTGAAATCCCTTTGTGAAGGGGGTGATAGCTATGGCAGAGGTAAAGACGACTAACATAGGGACTCTTATCGTCCAAACGCCAGAGGTGTGTGGAGGACGACCTCGGATTGCCGGGACTGGTGTTACTGTGCGGCGAATCGCTGGCTGGTATAAGCTGGGGTTCAGCCCAGAAGAGATCGCTAAAAAGTATGGTCATCTAAGTGTGGCTCAGGTCTATGCCGCTTTAACTTATTATCATGCCAATCGCGAGGAGATTGATGCTGACCTTGCCACTGAGGATAAGGAAGCTGAACGATTGGAGAGAGAGTATTATCTTGCTCGAAAAAGCTCATGAAGATTTGTCTCTACGTTGACGAAGATGCCATGGATGAAGACTTGATATATGCTCTACGTATTCGCGGTGTAGACATCATGACTGCTCTAGAAGCGGATATGATTGAACGAAATGACCAAGAGCATTTGGACTATGCTACAGCGCAGGGTCGTGCATTATATAGTTTTAATGTTAGCGATTACTATAGGCTTCATACAGAGTATTTGTCTCAAGGTAAATCCCATGCAGAGATCATCCTTACACGACAACAGCATTATTCCGTTGGAGAACAGATGCGTTGTCTTCTAAAGCTGATTGCTACTAAGTCGAGAGAAGAAATGAAGAACCAGCTAGAGTTTCTTAGTGCTTGGAGATGAACGCGAAGAGTGATGAGTGTCTTGTTGTTCTCTCTCATCCCCGAGATCAGTAGCTGGGAATCCACCCCCCACCGTCATTCCCGAAATCTTTTATC
>DGDO01000088.1:1269-6760 GCA_002385475.1 Candidatus Sordicultor fermentans
GTCGCCGGGGTGATGGATGAGGAGCTTCATTGTGGCGACAGAAGAGGGCTATAAGGAGGGTTTTTCTCCTCTTATAGTTTGTGGTAAAATTATACCCGGTAAATGAGAAAGTTAAACATGCTTTAGGGGTTTAATATATAATTCTGTCCTGGTGTCTGAGGAGGAAAGGTTGATGAGCCAACCTTTTAAGCAATATTTGCGGTGGTTGTACCCGGGGATGCGGGTAAAGCGATGGTTGTTTCTGGTAATTGTAGGTGTGTTTCTCATCTCTTTAGGGGTGAGCTTGATTGTTTCCACTCCTTATTTTAGAAGCATATATGTGCTGTGGAGAAATTTTGTCTTTGGGTTTTTAAACCGTTACTGGCTGGCTATAGTTTTTGGTCTGGCATGGTTGGTGGGGGGCGTGGCGCTCGTAGTCTATGGCCTGCAGAAGATGAACCATTCGGTTATTGCTGCCATTTCTTCTCTTCCAGAAAAAGAAGTGGTTAATGAGGTTTTCAGAAAAAGGCAACTGGAAAAAGGACCAAGCATCGTGGCTATTGGAGGAGGACACGGGTTATATTCTCTTCTCCACGGACTGAAAGATTATACTTCCAACGCCACGGCAGTGGTTACAGTTTTTGATGACGGAGGGAGCTCCGGTCGCTTGCGAGAAGAGATGGGAGTTTTGCCCCCCGGTGATATTCGCAACTGCTTGATTGCTTTAGCTGATGTCGAGCCTCTGATGAGTGAATTATTTCAGTATCGCTTTGGGGAGGATACCGGCCTGGGAGGGCATAATTTTGGTAATCTCTTTATCACTGCTCTGGCTCAAATTACTGGAGATTTTCAAAAAGCGGTTTTTGAATCCAGCAAAATCCTGGCGGTGAGAGGAAAAGTTTTACCTACTACCGTTCAGAATGTCTTCCTCCGTGCCGAATGTGAAGATGGGTCAATCATCCTGGGAGAATCTCAGGTGGGCACCTGTGGGAAAAAAATAAAGAGGATCTTTCTGGAGCCCTCAGTGGTGCACACTACTCCTGAGGTGGTCAAAGCCATTGAAGAAGCAGACCTGATAGTTCTAGGGCCAGGAAGTCTATATACCAGTGTTTTGTGCAATCTGGCAGTGGAGGAAGTGAGGGAGGCTATTTTGCGTTCTCCTGCTCCTCTGGTTTTTGTGTGTAACATCACCACTCAACCCGGAGAAACGGATGGCTATGATTTTTCTGATCATCTGCAAGCAGTCTTCCAGTTTATTCCTCCTCAGCGCTTGAACTATATTCTGGTGAATAATGGGATACCCAGTGAAGCGGGGGAGGAGGAGTTATCTCTCTCGGGGGCAGAGATGGTTCGAGGTAATGGGGAAGAAATACCTTCTTCTGTTAAGGTTATAAAGGCCGACCTTATTTCTTATCATCATCCCAGCCGTCATGACTCCCAGAAGTTGGCTCAAGTGCTTATGTCTATTCTTCTGGAGGAGAAACCTTCCTGGGCTTTTTATTTGACTCTTCACAACGATGAAATCCTCAAGGGCTTGAACCCTGTACATCTTGTAAACCAGTGGAGGTTAAGAGCCCGAGAAAATGGAGAGAACAAGAAAAAAGAGGAGAAGTCTGCTCCCCTTTATGGATCAAAAGCGTCCAGGCGAAAATGAGTTCCCCGGGATAGAGGATTTTTAAAAGCTTCTTCCGTTACTAAAAGAGCGGTTTCGGCCATGTTTTCCAGTTCTGAAAGGGCCGGGGATATACCGTATTCTTCTTTGAGATGAGCAATTTCTTTTTTCATGGCGGTCAATATCTGTAAAGATTGAGAAAGACCTCTTCTTTCCCTTATTAGTCCTACATTTTCCCACATATTTATCCGGATGATTTCTTTCAGACTGCGTAAAATGTTTTCTGGGGGAGGTTCTCCCCATTTCTCCCGAAAAGGAAGAACAGCAAAATTAGGAAGCTCTTCACTATGTTTTACTATATCCCGAGCTGCTCGATATCCAAAGGTAAGTCCCTCGAGCAAACTGGTAGAGGCTAAACGATTGGCTCCGTGTAAGCCGCTGCATGCTACTTCTCCTGCAGCGTACAATCTTTTTATGGTGGTTCTTCCCCGGGTATCGGTGAGCACTCCTCCACAGGCAAAATGAGCACCAGGAGCAACAGGAGCCGGTTCCTGCGTGATATCTATTCCCCTTTGGAGAAGTTCTTCATAAATGGTGGGGAAAGTGTCTTTTATTTTATGGGGCTCCATTTTTTGCCGGAAGTCTAAATAAACACAATTACTCTCGTGAATTTTCATTTCCTGAAAAATTGCTCTCGCTACCACGTCTCGAGGAGCTAAACTTCCCCGGGGGTGATATCGGTACATAAAAGGCTCTCCGTTTGCGCTTATGAGCTCTGCTCCTTCTCCCCGTACCGATTCAGAAATGAGAAAAGAGGAAGAATATTGAGGGGTATAAAGGAGGGTGGGGTGAAATTGTACATATTCCATATTGCTCAGGCGAGCTCCTGCTCTTCGGGCTATAGCAAAGCCATCCCCTGTGTTCCACGGACCTCCTGAAGAATAGCGGTAAATTTCGCTCAAACCCCCGGTAGCTAAAATGGTAGCAGAAGCAAGAATGGGAATTACTTCTTGCGCTTCTTCCTCCCACACATAAGCTCCCAGGCACTCCAGCGGTAAGTAGCGGCTTTCGGGGTGGGGAGTGTCACGAGAAGAGACAATGAAGTCTAATGCCAGGGAATTTTTTTTTACCTCAATCAATGGTTCGTGCAAAACAGCTTTGTTCAAGTATTCCTGGATGACTTTTCCTGTGTAATCCTTGACGTGGAGGATACGGCGGAAAGAGTGGTTTCCCTCTCGGAAGAGGTCCCATTTCCCATTCCTTCGGTCAAAGGGAATTTGTAAGCGATCAATTAATAGTTTCTGCACCAAAGGCGGGCCCAGGCGAGATATTAATCGAGCGCTCGCAGTGTAAGATGTGAATGCCGAGGCTTCCATGATATCTTTAATGAGAAAAGAAGGATTATCGCCCTCTCCTCGGAATACTATTCCTCCCTGAGCTTTAGCAGTGTTGGTGTTCTCTAAATCTTCACCTTTGGTGAGGAGTAATATGCTCTTCCCTGCTTCAGCCAAAAAAAGAGCAGCGCTGCTTCCGGCAATGCCATTACCAATGATTAAGACATCGTAGCGGTCAGGCATTTTCTTCCATTTTCAGACTCATATCAATCCAGGTAGCATGATGGGTGATATAACCGGTGGAAATTATATCTACTCCCTGCTCCGCCACTTTACGAATGGTGGTAGGATTGATATCTCCAGAGGCTTCCAGAGTGGCTTTCCCTTTAGCTATTTTAACTGCTTCCCGGATATTTTCTACACTCATATTATCTAACATAATAATATCTGCTTTTTCTTCTAAGGCTTCTTGCACTTGCGCTAAAGTAGTACATTCTACCACTATTTTGGCGGTAAAGGGAAGAGCGGGGCGGATTTTTTTGATTGCTTCTTTCACCGACCCACACAGAGCGATGTGGTTATCTTTAATTAAAGCGCAGTCATAAAGCCCCAGGCGGTGATTTACCCCCCCTCCACATCTCACGGCATATTTTTCAAAAATCCGCAAACCCGGGCTGGTTTTCCGGGTGTCGGCTACTTTCACGGGCAAGCCTTCCACCAGCTTTACCAGCTCTTGGGTTTTGGTGGCAATACCACAGAGGCGTTGCAGGAGGTTTAAGGCAGTTCTCTCTCCCATGAGGATAGCCCGCGCTGGTCCTTCTATTTCTAATAGCACTTCCCCGGGGGAAAAATTCTGTCCCTCAAAAACTTTTGCCTCCCCTCTCGTTTGAGAGTTAAGGAGAGTGAATACTCGAAGAGCGAAATACCCTCCAGCCATTACTCCCTCTTTTTTGGCTGTAACCTTAGCTTTTACTGTATTTTTTCCCAGGTCACCCAATCCTTGAGTGGTAATGTCAGCAAATCCCAGGTCTTCTTCTAAGAAAGCCTGCAGTCTTCGGTCTACATCCCAGGGCACTAACCCTAACATATTTATCATCCTTTCTATTTAGAGAATTTCTTGAGGAAATCTTCATCTTCAACTATACCCTGCAAAAGATAAGCGGATATTTTTTCTATCCCCCCTCTTCTTCCATATCGAGAAGAGAGATGTTGATTACACTCAAAGAGATATTGGGGGTTGCGTATTAAAGAGACCACTTCTTCAGGGTTGAGGTTGAAAATGGGAAGAACTTTCCTGCCCATTCCTGTGGCCTGGATAGTGGAAATATCATCGGTGCTCAAAGCCAAACTGCACTGTTGCAAGGCTTCACCCCGAAAGCGGGTAAGGTTCAAATAAGCACCTTCTTTTTCCAAGTATCCTTCCATTATATCTCCTTCTAAGCTTCTTCTCCAGTGCCAGCCTCTTTTTTCCCCTATTTCTCTTGCTTCCCGAGTTTTTATTTTTCTGGGAATGGTTAGAATGAAATAGGCTTTGTCCCCTCGCGACATTTTCTCCACCACGTCTAAAAAAAACTTCAAGTCAGAAGAAAATTTTTCTTCTCTGGGAAACAGAGCATAAATGGGCTTTCTCCCGTGGGAGAAAAGGAAGGCAGAAGAGGAGAGAAGGTCGGCTAAGAGATTACCCACAAAGTAAGCTGGTATATTTTTCCTCCGCAAATTACGCACCAGTTCATAGTCGTTGGCCAAAACCGCGGAAGAAAAACGAAAAAAAACGGTATGCCAGAAAGATAAAGAAGGACGGAGACTTTTAATTACCGGGATATATATGGCTTTTTTGCCGGTTAAAAGAAAAAGAGGGAGAAGAAAAGAAGGATTGTCACCCCAGAACACCACTTTTTCTTCAAACTTTCTCCTGCTCGCTAAGGCAGAATGAATAAGGGTTAATCTCTTGAACTTTGATATATTGTCTTCAAAGGAAGAGTGAGGGGGTTTTATTTCCATCAGCCCTTTTTTTTGCCATCTTCCTGGATTGTCAATACTGAGAAAGAGAATTTCTGCTTCAGGATAAGCTTCTTTCATTTTATGGTAAAGTTTTAGAGATAATTTTTCTTCTAATTCTCCCTGGGTAACAAATAAAAAGCAGTTCATTACCGCCACCTTTTCTAAGTTTAATAACTCCCATTTTTGAAGTTCTGTCCTCTATAAGAAACTGACTGGCAAATTTTATCTATTATAATATAGTTAACTGTAAAAATCATTGTAACCTCTCTTTTGGCGTAAAGAATAAGCGCTTTGCGACTTTTGAGTCCATTATTGCAGGCCTCGTATGGCAGCGTAAGAAAAAGGGAGGAAGATTAAAAAGCTGAGGCAGCAACACTGAATCTTTCCCCCGGCGTTATTATCCCGCTCTTTGTTTTTTTGGTTTACGCTGCCAGACTACGCTCTCTGTCATTCTCAAAATTTTTAGCGAGGCATCCTCCCCCGCCGTCATGCCTGAAATTCAGTGAGGAATCCACATCATCCGTCATTCCCGAAATTTAGGCGGGAATCCAAGTTTTTGCTTTTT
>DGDO01000012.1:0-12719 GCA_002385475.1 Candidatus Sordicultor fermentans
AAAAATTACTACAAACTTGGAATTCAGCAAGTGGAATAAAATATTTTATGATGAGAAAATAACAGCCGACATCATTGACATGTAATTCACCACAGTCATTTATTGGTCTTTTCCGGACCAAGTTACCTTTTACCTCATTCTACTATGAACTGTTAATTCTGGAATTAAAGGTGCTGCAAAAATTAACTTCCGAAACGCTGCAAATTCATATTGCCAAACACAGAATTATGGCGATAGCATCTAGAGGGGAGTTTAAAATGATTTTTTTTATGGTTTACAGTTAATATAACGATGCTTGAGATCAAGATTGAGTATTATGATTTCCGGGCTCTTAATTTGAAGGCATCTGCGAAAAGATGATGGATATTGTAGTTAAAACCGGAAAATATAAAATAACCGGGGCAAAAACATTACTCTTACCATAAAAGCCCTCTGATTGAGCTATATTCCAGATAAAGAGCCTGCTAAGAGCCCTCTCATAAAGTAGCGACCCAGGAAAATATACAATAAAAGAGGAGGAACTGCAGTGATAAGAGCTCCTGCCATCTGGATATTCCACTCTACAAAATATGAACCAGCGAGGTTGTTGAGAGCAACGGTTATAGGCTGGATACTTGGCTTTTGTGCCACTACCAGTCCAAAGAGGAAGTCATTCCATATAGAGGTAAATTGCCAGATCATAACTACAGCAAAGCCAGGCATAGATATTGGTAGCATTATATCTTTATAAATCCTCAGGAAACCACCTCCATCAATTTTTGCTGCTTCTAATAGTTCAGTAGGAACTGTGGAGTAATAGTTTCTGAATATTAATGTAGTTATAGGTATTCCATAGACACAGTGAATAAAAATCAGGCCCGGGATAGAGCCATACAACCCTATTTTCTGTAAAACTACTACCATAGGAATTAAAACGCTCTGATAAGGAATGAACATGCCAAATATAATGAGGGCTAACACAGTGTTAGAAAATTTAAATTTCCACTTAGAGAAGACATAACCATTCATAGAGCCTAAAAGGGAAGATATCAACGTGGCAGGAATAACCAGATATATACTGTTCATAAAGTTTTTAGATAGACCGGTTACCCCTTTTGATGTATCGCCCCTCCAGGCAATTTTAAAACTGTCCAGGCTTATGTTTTGAGGAAGCTTCCACATATCTTTCAGGCTCACTTCAGCAAAACTTTTAAAGCTGGTTGCCAGAAGCACGTATACAGGTAAAAGGTAAAATATGGCGAACAATATTAAAACCAGGTATAAAATAATTCTACTTGATTTATGGACCGTTCGTATTTTAGCTTCCCTCCCTTAAACCGTGTCTCAGATAGGGTATGATAAGGATAGCTACAAAAATTAGTAGAATAGTGGCGATAGCTGCACCTTGAGCGAAGAAATTACCTCTAAACGTAGTATCGTACATAAATAGAGCCGGGACATCGCAGGAAAATCCAATTCCCGCTCCTGTCATGGCTACTACTAAGTCAAATATCTTTAGGGAAATATGGGTGAGAATAATAACTGCTCCTAAAGTAATAGGTTGTAACAGTGGTAAAATGATGTATCTATATACCTGCCAGTTACTGGCTCCGTCTACCTGAGCTGCTTCAGATAATTCCTGAGGTATACCTCTAATACCTGCCAGATACATAGCCATGACATATCCTGACATCTGCCATACTGCAGGGATTACCACCGCTTTTATTCCCACGTTAGGGTCGGTATACCATCCACTTTTTAAAAATCCCAAACCTATTTTATCTAATAGCATATTGATGCCTAAAGAACCAGTAGTAGCAGTGCCAGGGTTTAGCATCCATCTCCATACTACTCCGGTCACAATAAAAGATATAGCCATAGGGAAGAGATAGATACTTCTGAAGACGTTCTCAAATCGAACTTTTCTATCCAGTAAGATAGCCAGAAAAAGACCAATAGCGATAGATACTACAAGAAACAAGACAGTAAAGACCAGAATATTTTTAAGGCCTATCTGAAAACGAAGGTTGTGAAAGAGGTCGATATAATTTCTGAATCCCACAAAGGTGAAATCGGGAACTACATCTTTCCAGTTGGTTAAAGATATCCATCCCGTCCAACCAATAAACCCGTAGACAAAAACAGCAATAAGGATGACAGAGGGCAAAATAAACAAGAAGGTGAGAATCTTTTCTTCCTTTGTTTTTTTCATAACCCTTTTTCCTTTAAAGGCAAAAAAGAAGAGGGGGGAAGCTTCTTCCCCCCTCTCTCAAAAGCTCTTTTACTGAGCTACTCCTGCTCTTTCTGCTACCTGCACCAGGGCTTTCTGAGTTACTTCTATATCAGGACGAGCTACAAAAAGAGCGATAACATCTTTGAATTCAGTGACCCATCCTTCCGCGGCTGCTGCACCATGCATTACACTGGGAACTATAACATCTTTTTCCCAGTCTTCCATAACTGACTTCTGGTAATCGTCAAAGAGGTCTTTATTTATATCGGTTCGGGCGGGAATAGAACCTTTCTTGAGGTTAAAGGCTTCCTGCCCTTCTTTGGAACCTAAGACTTTCAGGAAGTTGATAACATTGTCTCTATTCTTGCATCCCTTGGGAAGGCCAAAACTATCAGATAGAGCATCAAATATCCCGGCAGTTTCGGGAACCGGCACCCATCCAAAATCGGTATATTCTTTGGAGAAGAAATACCCTGCTACCCAATCTCCCATTATGCTCATTGCGCCTTTCCCGTCTATGATATACTCATAAGCTTCATCCCAGGTGAAGGCAGCATGGTCAGGATTAACATAGGTAACCATTTTCTTAAACGTTTCTAAAGCTTCGGTAACTCCTGGATCTGACCATTTGGTCTCGCCAGTCCACAAACCGCTGTAGCCTTCTGCTCCTAATTTAGCAATCAGGACTGTTTCAAATACGTGAGCAGCTTCCCATCCATCTTTTGTTCCCAAAACAAAAGGAATAATCCCCTGTTCCTGCAACTTATCTGCTATTTCAAAGAATTCGTCAAAAGTTTGAGGCGGATTTAGTCCGTTATCAGCAAAAATTTGTTTGTTATACCAGAGAACATTAGCTTTGTGGATGTTCACCGGCACAGACCAGTAGTCACCTTCATAGGAGACTATGTCTAGTATACCCTTGGGCATAACTTCTACCCATCCTTCAGACTCGAAAAGATCGGTTAAAGGCTCCATAAATCCGGTTTTAACCCAGGTATCGATTAGCTCTTTTCCAGCATGTACCTGGAAAGTATCAGGTGGATCTCCGCCTAACATCCTGGTTTTCAATACTGCTTTAGCATGGGCTCCTGCTCCACCAGCTACGGTAGCATTGATGATTTCTACATCGGGATAAAGTCTGTTATAGATATCGAATAGCGCCTGCAGTCCTTCAGCTTCTCCACCTGCTGTCCACCAGGAAAAGATTTCTATGACGCCTTTTTCCTGGGAGAAAGCAAGGGTTCCTAAAGAGAGAACTAACAACACAGAAAGCAACAAAGATAAACCTTTAAAACGCTTCATTTTTGTACCCCCCTTAAATTGTTATTCCACATAAAATTATATCATTTCTATAAACCAGGTCAAGCTTTGCCCGGCTCTATAATAAAGTGGGTGGAAAAAACATCTAAAAGGAAGTATGGTGGCAAAGACCAGGGGAGAAGTTAGAAAAGAAAGGAGGCCTTACCACCATGGCCAGAGGGAAGATTGGTATCACAATTTTATTGAGGGTTAAAGACTTAAAAATAGAATAGCAGTTAAAGCTTCAATTAAAAAGGAGAAAAGGGAAATGCCCGCTCTCCGGATCGGTAAAACTCTATAAACATACACAGAAAGAGGGAAGTTCTCCATACCTCGCAGAGGAAAGAGAGTTAATAAGAGATGTAAGAATTATCCCTTTTGGGGTATACTAAAAGAAAAAAGGAGGTTTTAAAATGAATTCTTTTCAGTATAATCTGGCCCGATTTATATCTTTTCAAGATAAGGCAGAGTGTGAGAGGATACGTCAGATTAAAAAAGAAGATATTACCAACCATCCCAATCCTGATTTCAAAATTCAGGTCATTGAAGAAAGAGACGATTTCTACTTTCAATTTGCTATGGATATCTTCACTCGAATAGTGGAAGCTCGAGAGAAAAAAGAAAGTCTGGTTCTTATCCTTCCCGTAGGCCCAGTCCCTCAGTACTCATTGGTAGCAAAAATGGTCAATCAATTTCACATTCCCTTAGACCATCTCCACATTTTCAATATGGACGAATACGCCGACGAAGAAGGAAATACCGCTCCTCCATCATGGCCTGGTTCCTTCCAGAAAGCTATGTGGGACAACTTTTTCAGCTTGATTGACCCCCCTCTTCGCCCTCTGGAGAAAAACATTCATTTTCCCACCAAAGAAGTTCTTCCCGATTATGCCAAAATGATTGAAGATTTGGGAGGGGCAGATTGCTGCTACGGAGGAGTGGGTTGGTGCGGGCATATCGCCTTCTGGGAAGCTCATCTGGGGTTTGAGTTTGGCGATGACCTCCAGGCTTTCCAAGAAGCAGGGCCGCGATTAGTAGAACTTCATCCTATGACCATTATGCAAAATGCTCTACATTCTTTCAGTGGAGATTGGTCATGGGTTCCTCCATTTGCCAACACTATCGGACCAGCTCAAATTGTGGGAGCTAAATACCGAAGCTTCTGGTTAGACGGATACTTAGGGGGTGGAGTAAGCTGGCAAAGGTTTATTGCTCGTTTGGCAGCACATGGACGAGTGAACACTTTAGTTCCTGCTTCTATCTTGCAGAATTTCCCTGGAACTTATACGCTATTGGGGGGAGTAGCAGATAATGTAGAGATTAAAATGGCTTAAAACTCTTTTCTCTGCGGAGAGTTTGCTTATCCAATTGACAGTAAATAATCCATTATTTAATATTAGAAAGAATAAATCTTTAAGGGAGGATGAAAATGAAAAAGTACGGAGTAATTCTATTGGCTCTACTCGTTTTAATGTTAGGAGTAGTTAATGGAGGGTGGGCAGAGGAGAAAAAAACTTACATAGTGGGGATTGACGGTGATTACTATCCTTTTAGTTACATCGACAAAGATGGAAGTCCGGCAGGGTTTGATGTAGAGTCCATTCAATGGATTGCCCAAGAGATGGGGTTTGAAGTAAAGATTGTTCCTATAGCCTGGGATGGGATAGTCCCCAGCCTGCTCGCTAAAAAAATCGATATGATATACTCAGGTATGACAGTTACTGAAGAGCGCAAAGAGAAGGTAGATTTTACCGATGTGTATTGGGTGGTGAACCAGGCAGTGGCCACCAAAGAAGAAGCCAGCTGGACTCTCGAGGATTTTCTGGCTGGAAAATGCAGTATAGGTACGCAAAGAGGCTGTTCAGCAGCTATGTGGATAGAAGATAATTTAGTAAAACCGGGAATCCTCCCCGAAAACAAACTTAAACTCTATGACAACTTCCCCTTAGCAGCGAACGACCTCCTCAACGGCCGGGTAGAAACAATAATCATGGATGAACCGATAATAGATAAAGCTATCGAGGGAAAACCATTGAAGAAAATTGGAGTTATTTCCACAGGAGAAGAATACGCTATCGCAGTGAGAAAAGAAGATACTGAGCTTAAAGCTCTGCTTAACGAAGGATTGAAAAGATTGATGAGTTCCCCCTACTGGGAAGAACTGATTGAAAAATACGAGATGAAGTAAAAAGGAGAAAAGTGGAGGGCCTCTCTGCTGTTTTAGAATCTCTACCTTACATTTTATCTGGAATACCGGTAACTTTAGGACTTGTGGCTCTGTCTCTGGCTCTGGGGTTTACCTTAGGAGTACCAATGGCCGTAGCCACGGTCTATGGAAATCGGGTAATGGCAAAAATAATCCAGGTATTTGTTTTTGTGATGAGAGGCCTGCCCAATTTAGTGCTTCTCTTTCTTTTTTATTTTGGCATCTTTCCCCTTTTAGGGTGGAATCTATCACCCTTTGTAATCGGAGTTATAACTCTGGGCTTGCGAAGTGCTGCGTATCAGACGGAAATTTTCCGAGGAGCCATTCTCTCTCTGGAAGAGGGGCAGATGTTAGCTGCTCTATCTGTGGGCATGACCAAGAACCAAGCCATCTGGAACATTATTTTACCTCAAGCCCTACGCCTGGCCCTCCCCGGGTGGTCTAACGAGTATCCCATTCTCCTTACCGATTCTTCGGTAACTTATGCTATTGGAGTAGCTGAAATTTTAACCCGGGGTAGCCAGATGGTTACCAGAACCTATCAGCCTATGCCTATTTATCTAACCTGTGCTCTAATCTTCATCCTCCTCAACTGGGGAGGAATGCAAATCATCCAGTGGGGAGAAAAAAAAGCTTATATCCCTGGATTAGGAAGGAAAATAGAAACTCGATGAGTACTACACCTGTTTTAGTAGTGGAAAACATCCATAAATCTTTTGGAAAAGTGGAAATTCTCAAAGGAGCCTCTTTTGCTGTAAATAAAGGAGAAACCAAAGTTATCATCGGCCCTTCAGGCGCGGGCAAAAGCACCCTCCTTAAATGCATCAATCAGCTCGTCATTCCTGATAGAGGAAGAGTATTTCTCAATGGAGAAGAAGTGCTACATTCTCATTCTCAAATCAATCGTTTCCGTCAGAAAATAGGGATGGTCTTCCAGAATTTTTACCTTTTCGACCATATCACCGCTTTAGAAAATGTGGAAATTGCTCTTCTTAAAGTCAAAAAAATGAAACGCGCTGAGGCACGAGAAAAAGCTCTGGAGGAACTAAACCGGGTAGGAATGGGGGATAAAGTTCATCTTTATCCTGCTGAGCTATCAGGAGGACAGGCACAGAGAGTCTCCATTGCCCGAGCTTTAGCCATGGACCCTGAGGTAATATTATTCGATGAGCCTACCTCTGCTTTAGATCCGGAATTAACCGGAGAGGTGCTGGAAGTCATGAGAGACTTAGCTAAAGAGGGGATGACCATGGTGGTGGTTACCCATGAGATGGGTTTTGCCTCCTCAGTTGCTGATGAAGTTCTATTTATGGAGGAAGGGAGATTTTTAGAAAGTGGACCTCCTTCCCAGATTTTTTTCCATCCCCGTGAAGAACGAACCAAAAAATTCCTCAGCCGGATTTCTGAGCTATATGGAGAGTTAAACAAAAATGGATAGCTTGCTTTTTATCCATAATGAATTGTTCCCCGAGCTATGGAAAGGATGGATGGTCACTTTAAAATTAGTCGCTCTTTCTATCCCTTTTGGACTGTTGACTGGGATATTGATTGCCATAGGAAGAGTATACGGAAATCGCTTAATTTCCTCCCTCTGTCGGCTTTATGTCATCTTTTTTAAAGGGTGCCCTCTTCTTCTTCTCTTATTTGTAATTTACTTCGGACTCCCTTCCTTAGGAATTGCTTTTTCACCTTTTGTGGCTTCGGTTTTAGGGTTTGTCCTCTGTAACGGAGCCTATACTTCTGAGTACATAAGAGGAGCAATCCAATCGGTAAAAACCGGCCAGATGATTGCTGCGCAAGCTTTGGGAATGACCAAGTGGCAGGCGGTATTTTACATCATTCTTCCTCAAGCTTTTCGCCGGGCACTACCTGGCGTGGGCAACGAAATGATTTACCTCATCAAATACTCTTCTTTAGCTTATATGCTCACCTGTGTAGAGCTAACCGGAGCAGGGAAAATCGTGGCTGCTCGAAGTTTCCGTTTTATGGAAACTTTCGCTGTGGTGGGTATAATTTATCTATTTATGGTCTCCATAGCCACTAAAATTCTCCAGTGGGCAGAAAAGAAACTCTCCTATCCTGGCTAAAGAAGTATGTATGTATTCATCCACACTCTTTCCGGGATTTAGCTTTTTTAATCCAGCGAGCATATTCAGCCACTGCCTCTTCCATTCGATAACGAGGAGAAAAGTCCAACTCCTTTTTAGCTAAAGAAATATCCAGAGTTTCTCCTCGAGGAAACAATTTCCCCGGACCTAATATTACCTCTCTGGGCTCATCACTATATTTTTGAGCCAATTTAGCTAAATCAGGAAAACTAGTTGCCTCATCAGTAGCGATATTAAATATTCGATGAGAGGGATTTTCTTTTTCATAAGCTAACACTGTTCCCCAGGCAGTATCTTTCACATAGGTAAATCCCAGTCTCTGGTCCCGGCCTTTTTCGAGATAAAGATTATCTAGTCCTTCGATAGAACCTAAAAGAGTGCGGAAAACCGGGGTCATCTCAGAGGGGAGATACCCAGGACCGAAGAAAAAGTAAGGACGAACTATCCTAACGTCTATTCCATAGTGATTGCCATACTGGAGAGTGAGAAACTCTGCTCCAGCTTTGCTGGCTCCATAAAGGTCAGAAGGGTTGATATGATGGGTGAGTTCTCCCGGGCAATCTTTAGTCTCTCCATAAACGGCTCCGGAACTCACATAGAGAAACTTTGGCACCTTATAAAGTCGAGCAAACTCTAATAGATTGAGAGTTCCTACCACATTCAATATAGTACTGGGATAAGGGTTATCCCAGTACTGGGGGGAAGCCATCACTGCCGGGGTATGAATTATACCCTCTATTTTCTGAGACTGAAAAACCTGTACCAAGCTTGACCAGTCCAGAACATCTCCTCTGTGGAAGGAAACATGATCCTGGTATTCTTCCAAATAGTCAAAAGAACGAGGTTTTAAATCAAAAGAGACTACATCTTTTCCCTTTTGGGCGAAATAGTAGGTTACCCAGGAACCTAAAAGACCATTGCCACCGGTTATAAGAATAGACATATTATCACTTCCTCCGGTTTATTTCTATTTTTACTTTTCTTCTATGATATCAGAAAATCTAAAAGAAAGGGGTTCGAAAGATGAAAAAATAAGATGAGAAAAATTTACTGGAAAAAGCTCTTAACCTTGCAAAGGAGGAAGCATCGAGGAAGCCCAATATTCCTGAAGGAAGCACATTTATCTTATGGAATAAAGCCCCTCTTAAGATAGCAGAGTACCTTTTTGTGGAAGAAAAACTATATAGTTTTGGGGTGGATAAGGAAAACTCTCTACCTTCTTTCTCCTGGTGATTCCATCTGTATGTATGCTGGGTCTTGAAGTTATACCATCACAGATAAAAATATGCGCTATATCACCAAAAAACCGGTTTATGAAATCTTCTTTTGTTTCAAGTTCAACTTCGACCTTGGGCCAGGAGACTATGTTTTAGAAATAATCATACGCGACCAGTTAGGAAGTAAAAAAAGGGGGAGCTTCGCCTGTCTTTAAAAGCTAATAAGAAGTCGTGAGTTTAGATTATTCACTACCCCGGCATATCTTTAGCCGGGGTTTTGTTATTCAGACAGCCTACGGCGCGAGATTAAAGAAAAGCCTTCTTTTGTGTGTGGCGATCTCGAGTTTGTAATTTCCAATGTAATTTGCTTTTTAAAGTTGTAACAGCTTAACAGGTTTTGCGGTCAACTATATTTCCCCTCTATAATAATAGAGGAACTATCTCTTAAGAAAGACCGTAATATTAAACAGGAATTTCTCTCTGAGAGGTAAAAAGATTGAAGAAAACTGGAGTGTTAGACCGAGGGAAAAGATTAGCTCATTTCTATTTATTCCGTTACTTCCGTTTCTATTCCCGAAAATTTCGCCCTCAGGACACCATTAAGAGAGAGGAAATTGAAAAAGGGCTGCAGGCAGTAGTAAAAGATGGCTTAGCAAGTCAGGCTATGTCTACCTTGACCGGGGGAGCTTTTCTGGTAGACTTTGCCCTGCTTCTCGGGGCTTCCAATTTCTTCATCGGAGTTTTAGCTGCTATTCCCGCCCTTACCCAGCTGATACAAATTCCTGCTACTTTTTTAGTAGAAAAAACCCGCAGAAGGAAGCTGATTGTAGCAATAGGGGCGTTTATAAGTCGTATATTTCTTTTGCTCTTTGCTCTCATCCCTTTTTTATTTTCTCCTTCCCGGAGGATTATGGCTCTATCTCTTGTCATTCTTTTTCACTCAGCCTGTAATTCTGTGGTCTCTTGCAGCTGGTCTTCCTGGATGCGAGATTTTATCCCTGAAAATATCTTAGGGAGTTTCTTTTCCCGTCGTATGGCTCTTTCTTACTCCTTAGGAGCGGTGCTGAGCCTCGCAGGAGCTTTTTATCTGGATTTTTGGAAACGCTCTTTTTCTGACCCTCTCACTGGCTATTCCTTTCTTTTTTTAGGAGGAGTGATAGCTGGTTTTTTCAGTTTCTACTATTTAACCCTTCCTCCCGAACCTCGCCTGGAAGGGGAGGAAAAAGCGATTGGTTTTGCTCAGCTATTTCTTTCTCCTTTTAAAGACCAGAATTTTCGCAATTTACTCTTCTTTTCTGGTTCCTGGCATTTTGCTTATAACTTAGCCACTCCTTTTTTCACTGTTTATCTCTTACGGCGTTTAGAATACAATATGATTACAGTTGTTATCTTATCCACCATAAGCCAGGTTATGAGCATCTTGTTTTTCCGGTGGTGGGGCAGCATTGCTGACCATTTCTCCAATAAATCTGTTCTTTTAGTCAGTAGCCCTATATTTCTGGTTTCTCTATTCTTGTGGACTTTCACCACTTTACCGGAAAAACACGCTTTCACTCTGCCGTTGCTCATCATCATTCACATTTTACTGGGGATTTCTACTGCTGGCATTCTCTTAGCTACCGGGAACATGGGTATGAAATTAGCTCCCCGGGGACAGGCCACTCCGTATCTAGCCACTTATAACCTGGTTAACTCTCTATCACTGGGTATCGCTCCTCTTTTAGGAGGAAAATTGGCTGACTTTTTTGCTCAGCGAGAGCTGTCCCTTTCTCTCAACTGGATAAGCCCCACAGCTGAGCGCTCTTTTGCAACTCTCTCTTTTGAGCACTGGGATTTCCTGTTCTTTTTTGCTCTCTTAATCGGGATATACGCTCTTCATCGTTTGACTTTTGTTGAAGAGGTAGAAGAGGAAAAAGGAACCATGGGAGGGTTGGTAACCGAGATAGGAAGAGCAGTCAATAACATTTCTTCAGCTGGAGGAATTTTTCTAATAGAAAACTTTCGTTTTCCTCTCCGAAGAAAAGAAAAAAAGAAAAAAACATACCTTTATTAAAAAACAAGTAACTACATAGGGGCCTATATTTTTATTGAGGTTCTGTTGACAGTTCTTTAAGAGTCATGAATACTATGTGCACTATGAAAAAAAACTAATCTGGAAAGTAAAATCTCAACCCTACCTTTAGAATCTCGACAGGTTCTGATAGAACACCCTGCTTTATTTGAACTCATTAGGGAATTGATAGAGATTGTTGAAAAACAGCAACAAGAGATAGCCGAACTTCAACGAGAAGTGAAACACCTTCGAGATCAACTTCATCTGGATAGTCACAACAGCAGTTATCCTCCATCTACAGATAAAAATAGAACCAACTCGGGAAAGAAAGTAAATAGCTTAAGAAAAACTACTGGTAGAAAGCCAGGAGGTCAAGAGAATCACCCGCCGAGTACTTTACGAGCGGTCTCCTTTCCTCGTAATATCATCTCCCATGAGGTGAAAGTTTGTCCTCACTGTAGATATGTTTTGTCTTCCACCCCTGTAGCAGGAATAGAGAGACGTCAGGTATTTGATATCCCTCTTTTTGAGCTTTCAGTAACTGAACATCAAGCGGAGGTTAAGAAACGAGGTGAGAATGTACTGGAGTGTTTACGCCAAACTTTTCAGATATCTAAAGCAGGGACTATTTTATTACTTGAAGGACAGGCTGTGTAATTACAAAAAATCTATATAGCCTCCAAACCTCCAAGGTCCCTGACAAGAAAGTTGTTGACAATTCGTATAAAGTTGTCTACATTAATTGAAGTAAATCTAAAATAGGAGGCGGGAAAATGAATAGGGATTTGAAAAGAAGTTGGTGGATTTTGTCCCTGGTTATGGTGCTTCTCTTTTCCTTCTCGGGAGGATGGGTTGGAGCTCAAGAGCCTTCAAGTGAGTATAGTGGTGAGCCGGCCAGATATGTTTTTCTTTTCATCGGTGATGGAATGGGGATAGACCACTTCAGTGTCACTCAGGTTTATCTCAATGCTCTCGAGGAGAAAAATGTCGGTTTAAAAGAGCTTTCTTTTACTTCTTTTCCAGCAGCGGGGTTAGTCTCTACTTTTGACTATGGTTCTTACATCACCGACTCGAGCTCAGCTATAACAGCTATTCTTACTGGAGAGAAAACCTATAGTGGAGTTCTTAATATGTTGCCTGATAAATCTACTCCTCTTGTAAGCGTAGCCGAAATGGCAAAAGAAGCAGGGATGAAAGTGGGAGTGGTAACCAGTGTTTCTCTGGATCATGCCACTCCTGCTGCATGCTATGCTCATCAGCCTTCTCGTAACAACTTCTATGAAATTGCTGTAGAGGCAACTCAGAGTGACTTCGATTACTTCGGGGGAGGAGGGTTCTTACAACCTCGGGGTAAAAACAATGACCAGCGAGATATTTTCGAAATCTTTGCTGAAAATGGCTACACTGTGGTAAGAAATCGAGAAGATTTTGAAAAATTAACTCCTCAATCGGGAAAAGTGGTAGCAATCAACGCCGTTTTGGATGAAGACCAAACAATGCCTTATGAAATTGATCGGGAGGAAAACGACCTTTCCTTAGCTGATTTTACTCGCAAAGGCATTGAGCTTCTCGATAACCCCGAAGGTTTCTTTATGTTAGTGGAAGGAGGAAAAATCGACTGGGC
>DGDO01000012.1:12945-13610 GCA_002385475.1 Candidatus Sordicultor fermentans
ATAGAAGAAGCAATTAAATTTTATCAGCAACATCCCGAAGAAACTCTAATTGTAGTTACTGCTGACCATGAAACTGGAGGGTTAACTCTGGGGTTTGCCGCAACGGGATATAGTTTATACCCAGAAGTCTTGCAGAACCAGAAGATGTCTTTCTTAGAATTCAGCAAAGTGGTAGAACAATATAGCCAGAACACTCCTCAAGAGAAAGCAAATCTATCGGATTTTTGGCCTCAAATAGAAGAAAACTTTGGTTTACTGGATATTCCTGCTCCAGAAAAAGCCGAGCTGGAAGAGAAAGCTAAAAATGGAGACGCAGAAGCACAGGCCAAGTTGAGACTTACTTTAACTGACTATGAAAGAGAAGAATTAGAAAAAGCTTTGGCAATGAGTGTGCAAGGAGAAGCACCCCAAAGCTATGGTGGCTATGACCCCCTTACTATCACCCTAACTCATATCTTAAACCAAAAAGCTGGTCTGAGCTGGACCACTTTTTCTCATACCGGCGCCCCAGTGGCCATCTTCGCTCAAGGAGTAGGGGCTGAGCTATTTGACGATTACTTCGACAATACTGAAATATTCACCAAATTAGTATCGGTAATGAGTCTAGAAGCAGTATTGGTTCAATAAAATTCTATTTTGCACTACTCAAGGAGGTGAGGCTATAG
>DGDO01000012.1:13791-18118 GCA_002385475.1 Candidatus Sordicultor fermentans
CTATAGCCTCACCTCCTTGAGTAGAATAAGTTGAAGTTATCCAGCGCTCCATATCTACCTTCCTCTTTATCTACAAGACTTTGTTTGTATTGACACAGCGGGAAGGGCGTTGTATTATTCTCACAAAAAGGAGGAGCTGGGATGAAAAGGAATTATCTTTTTTGGTTGGGGATATTAGTATTTTCTCTCGCTTTTGCCAGTATAGCAAGTGCTTCTACTCTGGATGAAATTAAAGCTCGGGGAAAAATCATCATCGGCACCGATGCTACTTATCCCCCTATGGAGTTTTACGATGAAAGTGGGGAAATTGTGGGTTTTGATATTGATTTAGGTAAAGCGATTGCTGAGGAATTAGGTGTGGAGGCAGTATTTATAGACACTGCCTGGGATGGTATTTTCCCTGCTCTGGACGCCAAAAAATTTGATATTATAATGTCCGCTACTTCTATCACCGAAGAGAGACTTAAATCCAAAGCAATGAGTGACCCTTATTATATTACCTCCCAGGCTATTGCAGTGAGAAAAGACAATGATTCTATTAAAGGTCCGGAGGATTTAGTAGGTAAGGTGATAGCAGTGCAGATTGGGACTACTGGAGATTTAGCGGTGAGTGAGATAGAAGGGGTAAAGGAGATAAAGAGATTTGACACTACTGACAAAGCTTATATGGAAGTGATGAATGGAAGAGCTGATGCGGTGGTTAATGATTTATCCGAAGTTGCTTACCGGATGAAATTTTTACCGGATATGAAAATCGTGGCTACTTTTAAAGAAGGAGAGGAAAATTACGGAGTTACTTTGCGTAAAGAGGATACCGACCTTCTGGAAGCCATCAATCAAGCTTTGAAAAATATTAAAGAGTCGGGTAAGTATGATCAGATTTATCAAAAGTGGTTTGGGGAAATAAAGTAATTTATAAGAGAGGATTTAATTTTTGCAGTTTGACTTTTTAGCTCTATATGAGGCATTACCAGCACTTTTAGTGGGGGCGCTGGCAACTTTACGAATCACCGCTCTTTCTATAGCTGTGGGTTTGGTAATTGGTTTAGGAGCCGGTCTTGCGCGAGTATGGCCCAATTCCTTTTTGCGGAGTATTTCCAGTGCTTACATCGAGTTAATCAGGGGTACTCCCCTTTTGGTGCAAATCTTTCTAGTTTACTTTGGGCTACCGGCTCTGGGTTTGAATTTAGACCCTTTTGTGGCCGGGGTTTTAGCTATGGGAATCAATAGTGGGGCCTATGTGGGAGAGATTGTTCGAGGAGGCATAGAATCTATCGCTCAGGGTCAGATGGAAGCTGCTCTTTCTTTGGGGATGAGCTGGTGGCAATCTATGTATTACGTTGTATTGCCTCAAGCTCTGTTTCGCATTCTTCCTTCCTTAGGTAATGAATTCATTGCTCTCCTTAAAGATTCCTCTTTAGTTTCTACTATTGCTATTGCTGAGCTAACTCGCACCGGGCAAATAATCATTACCCGTACCTTTAAGTCTTTTGAAATCTGGGTGGGAGTAGCTCTCTTTTATTTTATCATGACCTATGCTATTTCTCGAGCGGTAAGATATTCAGAAAAAAGGATGCGCTACAGTGAGTGATTGGGTCATAAAAGTCTCTAATCTCAATAAATACTTTGGTTCTAACCATGTTTTAAGAGATATCAATTTTCAGGTTAAGTTTGGAGAAGTGGTATCGATAATCGGTGCCTCTGGCTCGGGTAAAAGCACCTTGCTCCGCTGTCTCAACGGTTTAGAGCCCATTCAAAGTGGAGAGATAGTAGTGGATGGAGTGAAGATAAACGGAGAGAAAGTAGATTTAAGCCGAATAAGGCAATCTATCGGGATGATTTTTCAGAGTTTTAATCTTTTTCCTCATATGAGTGTTCTGGATAATGTTATTCTTGCTCCTCATAGAGTAAAAAAGATTCCTCGCCGGGAAGCAGAGGAAATAGCTTTAGAGCTTTTAGGTAAAGTGGGTCTGGCAGAAAAGGCTCATTCCTATCCTTATCAGCTTTCCGGGGGACAAAAGCAAAGAGTGGCTATCGCTCGGGCTTTGGCAATGAATCCTAAAGTCATGATGTTTGATGAACCGACTTCGGCTCTGGACCCGGAAACAGTTAATGACGTTTTAGACGTGATGAAAGAGTTAGCCAAAGAGGGGATGACTATGATTGTAGTTACTCATGAAATGGGTTTTGCTCGAGAGGTTTCCCAGCGGGTGATGCACATCGATGAGGGTAGAATATTAGAAGAGGGGACCCCAGAGGAAATTTTTTATCATCCCCGTAATCCTCGTACCCGGGCTTTTTTGAGCAAAGTAATAAATATTTGAAGGTGGGAAAATGGAAGATAGAAAAGTAGTAAAAATCGGCGTCATAGGTTTCGGAACAGTGGGAGTAGGAACGGTTAAAATATTAAAAGAGAGAAAAGAAGAAATAGAAAAAGAGCTGAAAGTTGCTATTCAGATAGCTAAAATTGCCGATAAAGATTGGGAAAGAGAAAGGCCGCTAACAGTGCCTCCAGAAATCAGAACTTATGACTCCTGGGAAGTAGTAAAAGATCCGGAAATTGACATAGTGGTAGAGGCAATAGGGGGAGTGTCTCCTACTTTTGAGCTGGTTTCTTGCGCTCTTGAGCAAGGTAAAACAGTGATTACTCCTAACAAAGAACTCATCGCTAAAAAAGGAGGAGAGTTATTAAAAATAGCTGAAAGCTCAAATAGTGAGCTTTTCTTTGAGGGAGCAGTGGGAGGAGGAATACCCATCATTCATTCTCTCAAAGGACAACTGATAGGTGATGATATAGAAGAAGTTATCGGAATAGTAAACGGCACTACTAATTTTGTTCTCACTGAGATGTCTCTCCACAAAACTTCCTATGCTGAGGCGTTAAAAGAAGCACAGAACAGGGGATATGCAGAACCAGTCCCGGTTATGGATGTAGAAGGATTTGATGCTGCCTATAAAATAGCTATTCTTGCCTCTTTAGCTTTTCACAGTAAGGTAGAAGTGGAAAAAGTCTATCGGGAGGGAATCACTCTTTTGATTCCTGAGGATATCGAGTTTGCCAAAGAACTGGGATTTACAGTAAAACTTCTGGCCATCGCTAAAAAGTTAAACGAGGCGATGGAGCTCCGGGTTCACCCGGTGCTTTTACCCTTCGACCATCCTCTATCTCAAGTATATGGAGTAGAAAATGCCATTTATGTTAAATCGAAAACCCGCCGGTTGACTTTTCGAGGTCCAGGGGCAGGAGGAGAAGCCACGGGCAGTGCTATTGTGGGAGACATAATAGAAGCTATACGTAATTGGAAGTGGCAGTGCCGGGGTAGAGTAGGCTGTACTTGCCTGCGGGAGATGGAAGTAAAGCCCATCACGGAATTAATTACTCAATATTGTGTGCGTATTTTAGCATTGGATGTGCCAGGAGTACTAGGTAAAATTGCTACCCAGTTTGGAGAGGCAGGAGTCAGCCTTTCAGCGGTTAAACAGCCGGTTAGCACCCCGGGTGAGCTTACCAATATTTATTTTCTTACTCATAAAACAAAGGAAGAAAGTTTGCAAAGGTCGTTGGAGCATATTAGAAAACTGGAAGTAGTAAAGGAGGCTTATGCCATCCGGGTGGAAGAAGGAGGTTGAAAGGAGGAAAAACTTTTGGACAAGGAGGAGATTACCACAGTTTTGCGCTGTTTGAGTTGCCAGCGAGAGACTGAGCATCGCCTGATTTATCAGGGAGAGATGGTAAAATCCATAATATGCCAGGAATGCGGGCTGGAGATTAGTTTTGATAAGGACAGGCTTTTAGCCCTTTATGGAGAAGATTTAGTAAAAAGAGTTCTTACCAAGCCTCGCCGGATTACTGAAGAATATAAGGAAGATTTGGTTAAATTCTTCAGCAGCATCCCTTTTCGTATCATTACCAAGCCTTATCGGATATTGAAAGAAATAGACTCTCTCCGGGACGACTGAGAAAATAGAGCTGCAGAAGCGGGTACTTATCTGTTGTTTCCCTTCTGTTTCTCAATGCCGGGGTGGTGTTTCTACGGCATAGTTTTTTGGTTTCAATCTTTTATTTTGTGCCGCAGGCTGCTTTGTTTTTTAAAGGGGATTATAGGGGAATAAAGTCTTCTATTCCTTTGAGTAGCTGATCTAATTCATAACACTCCTCATCTCTCACTAAGAAAGGAGGAGAGTTATGATAACCATACTGGGCAATAAGTCGGGCATCTACTTTGTCAGTCTTGGTTCTCTTTAAGAGCATTTCTGCATACTTTTTAATTACCAAGGGGTTAACCACACTCACCTGGTAACTTAGGTCCTTAGCGAGGAATAGGGC
>DGDO01000044.1:0-18070 GCA_002385475.1 Candidatus Sordicultor fermentans
GACCCCTGATAGAACCATTCAGGGGTGACGAATTTGGGGATGATAGAGACATTCAGGGGCAGGCTAAAAACGACTCGAAAGTCGCTGGGGTGGCGAATAAGAAAGGGGTTAATAATTTCTCCTTTATAATTCCCCTATCCTCTTGCGATAAGAGAGGAGTTCTCCATGGTGGTGGATAAGGAGCTCCTTTTAGTATCGGAAAAAAGCATGAACATTGGGGGAGAAAAATCTCCCCCAATGGTTTTTACAGGTTTTCATGCTTTTAATAGCACTTATAGCTTAACTTCTTCCTCTATTCTCTCCTTGCGGCGAAATTTTATTTCTCCATCTTCTAAATAAACCTCTATAACGTCGCCAGGCTGGAAAGTACCCCGAATCAACTCTCCAGAAAGAGGGCTTTCTATCTCCCGTTGAATCAGACGGCGAAGAGGTCGAGCCCCATAGTCAGGGTCATAACCTGCTTGAGCCAGATAATCTTTTACCTCCGGGGTAAGGACTATATCCATTCCTTGAGCTTGAAGCCGATTTCGCAAACGATTTATCATCAAATCCACGATTTTCTTTATTTCTTCTCTACCTAATGGATCAAATACGATTATTTCATCAATCCTGTTCAAAAATTCCGGTTTAAAATGGTTTCGCACTTCTTCTAAAACTTTCTCTTTAGCCCGGCGCAAAGCCTCTTTATCTTTTTCCGGATCTATCCCCCGGAAGTAAGCACTTCCTAAATTAGAAGTCATAATGATAACTGTATTTGTAAAATCCACCGTTCTTCCCTGGCCATCAGTTAGTCTTCCATCGTCCAGTACCTGCAGCAAGATATTAAAAACATCAGGATGGGCTTTTTCTATCTCATCAAAGAGAATTACCTGATAAGGCCTTCTTCTTACTACTTCGGTTAGTTGCCCTCCCTCTTCATAGCCCACATATCCCGGAGGAGCACCAATCAAGCGGGAGACAGAATGTTTTTCCATATATTCAGACATATCAATACGTAAAATGGCATTCTCATCACCAAACAGAAAATCAGCCAAAGATTTAGCTAACTCGGTTTTGCCCACCCCGGTAGGGCCAAGAAAGAGGAAAGAACCCATAGGCCTTCTTCCTTCAGCAATACCTGCCCTGGAGCGACGAATAGCTTCTGCTACCGCTATAACTGCTTCATCCTGTCCCACTACTCTTTTGTGCAACTCTTCTTCCATGCGTAGCAATCTCTCTTTTTCCTCTTCCACCAATTTAGCCATAGGTATACCCGTCCAGGCAGATACCACCTCAGCGATGTCCTTTTCGCTCACTATTTCACTGAGCTCTCGTTCCCTCATCCATCGTTCTTTTTCTTCTTGATATCTCTTCTGTAGCTCTTCTGCCTCATCTCGCAGAGCAGCAGCCTTTTCATACTCCTGGGCCTGCACTGCTGCCATGCCTTCCTTAGCCAATTTTTGCAGTTCGTCTTCTAAGATTTTTATTTCCGAAGGGATACTCTCTATTTCTATTCTCTTTTTACTGGCCGCTTCATCCATCAAATCTATGGCTTTATCGGGTAAAAATCGTTCAGTAATATATTTACTGGATAGCTCAGAAGCAGCTTCTATAGCCTCATCACTGATTTTCACCCGGTGATGAGCTTCGTATTTGTCACGCAAACCTTTTAGTATCTCTTTGGTCTCTTCTGTAGATGGCTCTCCCACATATACCGGCTGGAAACGGCGCTCTAAGGCCGGGTCTTTTTCAATGTATTTTCGATACTCATCCAGAGTGGTGGCTCCAATACAGCGCAATTCTCCTCGAGCTAAAGCAGGTTTTAAAATGTTAGCAGCATCAATGGCTCCTTCCGCTGCCCCTGCCCCCACTACGGTATGAAGCTCATCGATGAAAAGAATGATTTTTCCTTCCGACTTCTGGACTTCCTCCAGAACCGCCTTCAATCTCTCCTCAAATTCTCCTCGGAACTTTGCACCGGCCAACAGCGCTCCCATATCCAGAGCAATTAGCTTTTTGCCTTTCAAGCTTTCCGGGACTTCCCCCTTAACGATTTTCTGAGCCAGTCCTTCTACAACAGCAGTTTTACCTACTCCCGGGTCACCAATTAAAACTGGATTATTTTTAGTACGACGGCTTAAAATCTGAATCACTCTTTTAATTTCTTCGTCTCTACCAATAACCGGGTCTAACTTCCCCTCCCGGGCTAACTGAGTTAAGTCTCTACCGTATTTTTCTAAGGCCATATATCTTTCTTCAGCATAAGGGTCATCCACTCTTCTCCTCCCCCTTATTTCTTGTAAAGCTCGATAAATTTTTTCTACATCCAACCCATGGGATTTAAGAATACGGCTGCTCGGCCCGCTTTCCTCTCGAGCCACAGCTATCAGGAGATGTTCTACTCCCACATAAGAATCTTTCAGCCTTTTGGCTTCTTCCTCAGCGTTATCTAAAACTGATTTTGCTCGAGGAGTAATATAGATTTGTATCTCCCCGCCTCCCTGGTAATAAACCTGAGGGAAACGCTGCAAAGCTTCTTCGACCTCTTGAGCTACAATCTGGGGATCAACTTTACATCTTTCCAGAATCTGGCCAGCTAATCCCTCTTTTTGCTTTAAGAGAGCTAAAAGAATATGCTCTACGTCCAGCTGATTATGATGGTGTTCCAATAATATATCTTGAGCTAAAGAGATAACTTCTTTAGCTTTTTCAGTAAATTGTTCAAACCTCATTTTATCTTCCTCCTTCACTCTTTAACTGGAGGTTCAGTATCAATTTTTTTATTTTTTTCTTCTAATTGTTTCTTTATGTCGTCTCTTTCTTTCTGCAACTCTTCTATCTGCTCAGTGAGCTTAAAAATCACTTCTACTCCTGCCAGGTTTATTCCTAAATCTTGGGTAAAAACCTTTATTTTTTTGATTTTCTCCACGTCTTCCAAACTATAAAGCCGAACATTACCCTCGCTACGACGGGGTTTGACTAACCCCCATTTTTCATAATTACGCAAGGTTTGAGGATGCAATTGAGTTATACTTGCCACCTCTCTAATAAACAGGTATTGATCGGGTTTTTTCTCTTCTTCCATATCATCACCTTAAGTTCTCACCAAATGCTGACGAGGATTCTCCTTGCGCAGGGAAGATAATTCCTGCAATAATTTCTTTTCTTTGTCGGTTAAACCTCGAGGCACTACCACTTTAACTTTCACCAGCTGGTCTCCTCTTCCCCCTCCTTTAGTCCGGGGAAAGCCTAATCCTCGCAGGCGGAAGGTAGTCCCATTTTGAGTTTCAGGAGGAATTTTCATTTTGACCTTACCTTCTAAAGTGGGGACTTCCACCTCTGTACCTAAAGTCGCTTCGTAAATAGTAATTGGCAGTTCTAAAATGACATTATCCCCTTCCCGACGGAAAAAGGGATGGGGTTTTACCCGGACTCTCAAGTACAGGTCTCTTCCTCCCAGTATCTGGGGAATTCTCAACTTCGTACCATCACTTACTCCAGGGGGAATGGTAACATTTACCTTCCGAGATTTCTTTTCTACCCCCCTTCCTCCACACCTCCGACATAGTTTCCCCTCACTATTTCCACCCGTTCCTCCACAACTGGGGCATATTTCTTCATATTCTACTTGTATAATTCGGTCTGTTCCTTTAAAACTTTCCTCAAAAGAAACCTCTACCTCACTCTGTACTTCAGAAGGTGCTTCCCTTCTTACTCCTTCGTCTTGAGTATAAAAACGGGAGCTCCGTTCCCGGGAGGCTCGACGAGTTCCTCCTAATAAATCACCGAATATAGTCTTAAAGAAATCGCTGAAATCTCCAACTTCAAATTCTTCCTCAAAAGTGGTATAAGTGGGCCCTCCCCCATATCTTCTATAAAAATCATTCCAGAACTCGTCAGTATTCTGTCTTCCATAACTACTCCAGGCCGATCCTAACTCATCATATCTTTTCCTTTTTTCCGGATCGCTCAATACTTCATAGGCTTCATTGATCTCTTTAAATTTTTGTTCCGCCTCTTTGTTGCCAGGATTGAGATCTGGATGATACTGACGAGCCAGACGTCGATAGGCTTTTTTTATCTCTTTTTCATCAGCTTCTCGAGAAACTCCCAAAATTTTATAGTAATCTTTGAATTCCAATTTTCATCACCTCTGGGGGTGGGAGTTTTCCACCCCCAGAACTATTTCACCTCTTTTACTCTACCTGAACGTTTACTTTCCTTGGTCTAGCAGCAGAAGATTTAGGTAAATGGATCTCTAAAACTCCATTTTTATAAGTGGCTGATACTTTGTCCACTTCTACAGGTACCCGGAGGAGAAAAGAACGGTTGAATGGGCCAAAAATTCGCTCCTGTCGCAAAAATTTCTCCCCTTCTTCCGGTGCCTTTCTCTCCCCTTTAATGGTTAGCTGGTCTCCTACCACGGTAATATCCACTTCTTTTTCATCTATCCCGGGTAAGTCAACGAACAGCACAAACTCCTCCTCTTCTTCTTTCACATCTACAGGAGGAAGCCAGCTTCCCACGGTAGTTTCTTTCCCCCTACGAGGAAAAGAACTCCCTAAAACACGGTTAATTTCCTCCTGCAGTTCAACTAAATCCCGAAAAGGATCCCAACGATTAATAGCCATTTTATCTTACCTCCTTTGACCTTTCTTGACCTTGCAAAGCAATTATAAAAGAAGCCTATAATTTTGTCAAGAATAGTCAAACACCACCGAAAATCATAAGCCCAGTTCCTCTTTTTTAGTCTGCATGGCAGAAAGAGCAATTTCCAAAAACTCCTCCAGAGAGAGACCTAAACTTTCTATGCTTTTCATTGCTTCTCTGTTAGCCCCTCGAGCAAAACTTTTTTCCGAAAAACGATTAAGAAGAAAAGAAAGGTCTAAACTCTCCAGCTTCTTTTCCGGATGTATGAGGGCACAGGCTACGATAAAACCACTTACCGGATCTACAGCATAAAGAGCTCTCTCCATAGGAGACTCAGGCCTAATACCAGTGGCTTCGGGGTTATGAGCCTGAACTGTTCTGATTACTTCTTCAGGAAGACCTGCTTCTTTGAGTATTTCGGCTCCCCACCTCCCGTGCTCTGCGGGTTCATCTTTAGTTTTTTCATAATCTATATCATGCAAAAGTCCGGCCAAAGCCCACTCTTTTTCGTCTTCTCCCAGACGACGGGCTAAAAACTGCATAACGACCTCACAAGCTATACTGTGTTTCAAAAGATTATGGTTTTTCAAGTGTTCTTTCAGTAAAACCCAGGCTTCTTCTCTTTCCATTTTACTTGCTCAAATAATCCGAAGGATTAAGACATTTACCATTTTTCCTCACTTCAAAGTGAACATGATAGGTAGTAGCGTTTCCCGTCATCCCCACTCGAGCAACAGCGTCTCCCTGGTTTACTTTTTGTCCTTTATTAACCAGATTAACTGAATTATGAGCATACAAAGTTTGCCAGCCATCTTGATGGTCAACTATTACTACTCTACCATATCCATTCATCCACCCGCTAAAAGAAACTACACCACTGCGAGAAGCTTTAATCAGCGTACCTGAAGGAGCTAAAATGTCAATCCCGGAGTGAAGCCTTCCTCCCCGCATACCAAAAGAAGAAGAAACTCGACCAGAAACAGGCCAGAGGAAAGAACTACTGGCCTTTTCATAATTTTGAGGAAGGTGAGAAGGTATGCGAATACTTTGCCCTATTTGCAAAGTGCTTTTCTCATTAAGATTGTTGACTTTCATTAAATCCTGCAGGGAAACTTTATAACGACGGGATATTCCCCATAACGTGTCTCCCGACTGTATCCGATAAACTTCATAGCTTTCTTTTTTCGCTGGAGGAGAAGAAGAAGCAGAAGAAGCAACACGAACCTGGGGAATAGTAAGTTTCATACCAATGGAGAGAATGCTATCAGGAGTGAGATTATTGGCTTTCATAATGGAGTCCATATCCACCCCATAAAGGCGGGATATCAACCACAAGGATTCTCCCTTTTCCACCGTGTGGGTAACATTAGAGGAGGTAACAGTAGTGGTGGTGGTTTCTTTTCTCGAAGAAGATGAAGAGGGCAAAATAATTTTCTGTCCTACTCGAAGGACAGATTTCTCCGAGAGACCATTAGCTGCAAGAAGAGAAGAAAGGGGAATGTTAAACTGACGTGATATCCCCCAGAGAGTGTCTCCCGCCTTAATCTGGTAAATTGCCTCTTCAGTTCCTTCTTCTAATTTAATTTTCTGCCCTATCCGAAGGGTAGATTTTTCCGTAAGGTTATTAAGCTTCAAAAGTTTTTCGATAGGTATCTGGTAACGGCGAGATATGGCCCAGAGAGTGTCTCCTTGTTCTACTACGTGGTAACTACTTGCCCAGGCAGGAAAAATCCAGGTGTTGATTAAAAACAGAAAAAGGAAAAGAAGCTTTCTTTTTAACCCCATTACAATCTCCTCCTTAAAGCCAGTACTAATTTTTTTCCGTTTAGCTCCCATTCTTTGCTAATTATTTCTCTTTCTCCATCACCACATAAAGAAAGAGAAGAAGCTAAAACCTCGTCTTGAATCAAGGAACTATATTTTTCTATTAAATCTATCCATTCCGGGTCAGTTCCTTCTCTGACTTCTAATTCAATTCGGTCTTCTACTTCCAAGCCGGCTTCTTTGCGCCAGATTTGGATGGCATGTATTAAATCCCTTACCATCCCTTCCTCCTGGAGCTCCTGGTCTAAGAAAGTATCTAAAATAACCGCGTATTCTCCTTCACTTTCTACCGCAAGACCTTCTCGAGCTTGCAACTCTAACTCTACTTCTTCTCGCTTTAGTATAACCTCTTCTCCTTCTAAAAGTAAAGACACCTCTCCCATTTCCCAGAATTGTCGACTTTTGTCTTCTTCCAAATTTTTTAATAACCGGGCTATTTCCTTTACTTTTTGACCATATCGAGGACCTAAAATGGAAAAACGAGGTTTCAGAGAAACAGTAACCTCTTCAGGAAGATGAGAAATCCATTCTATCTCTTTAACATTTAATTCTTCTTGAATAATAGAGGTAAAAGGAAGGGCCCGTTCTCTTTCTTTCTCCTGGGGAACTACCATAATCGCTTTTCTGAGAGGCTGTCTCAGTTTGATATTCACTTTATTACGAACCGAACGACCTAAATTGGTAAGCTTCCTTGCTACCTCCATAGCCAATAGTAACTCCCTATCTATGCTTTCTTCCTCTGGTAGAGGATAGTCCTCCAGATGAACGCTTTCTCTTTTTCCCCGAGCATCAGCTTCCAGAGTTTGGTAGAGTAACTCAGCAGTAGCAGGAATAAAAGGAGCTAAAAGTCGGGTTAAACTGGTAAGAACTTGATAAAGAGTGTGATAAGCGCTGACTTTATCTTCGTCTTTTTCCGCTTTCCAGAAACGGCGACGAGAGCGCCTGATGTACCAATTGCTTAAATCTTCTATTACAAAATCTTCTATAGCTTTACTCGCTCGAGAGACTTCATAGTGGTCTAATGAATCTCGAACTTCCTTTATCAGTTCTTGCAAGCGAGATATAATCCACCGATCAAAAACACTTCTTTTTTCCAGAGGCAAAAAAGAAGAAGTTGGTGGCTCAAAACCATCAATATTAGCGTAAAGAATAAAGAAGTTAGTTACATTCCATAAGGTATCAAAAAATTTACTGAGAACTCCTCTTATCGCTTCTTTTCCGAATCTCTTGGGCACCCAGGGAGGAGAAACAGAAAAAACATACCAGCGCAACGCATCAGCTCCATAGTCCTGAATCAAATCCCAGGGGTCAACCACATTTCCCACGTGTTTGCTCATTTTTTGCCCTTTCTCATCCAGCCCCAGCTCGGTAACCAAACAATTGCGATACGCCGGACTATTAAAAAGAGCAGTAGCTAAAACATGAAGACTATAAAACCATCCCCGGGTCTGGTCTATGGCCTCACAGATAAAGTCAGCAGGAAAACTTTGTTGAAATTCTTCTTCATTCTCAAAAGGAAAGTGAAGTTGCGCTACAAACATTGCTCCAGAATCAAACCAGCAGTCAACTACTTCTGGCACTCTTTCCATAACTCCTCCACATTGAGGGCAAGAAAGAGTAATTCTATCCACGTAGGGGCGATGCAATTCGATTTCTTCTATTTTTTCTCGTGATCTGTTCTTTAACTCTTCTATGGAACCAATAGCTTCTTTAAAATTGCAATTTTTGCATTGCCAGATATTGAGAGGTGTTCCCCAGTATCTCTCTCGAGATAGAGCCCAATCCACTACGTTGGATAAGAAATCTCCAAATCTTCCCTCTTTAATGTGAGAAGGATACCAGTTAATTTTTTGGTTATTTTCTAACAATGCATCTCGAAAAGAAGTAGTTCTAATAAACCAGCTTTCCTTAGCGTAGTAGAGTAAAGGAGTATCACACCTCCAGCAAAAAGGATAAGAATGCCGGTAAGTTTCCTTTTTAAATAACTTCCCCTTTTCTTCTAAATAATCAATAATCAAAGGGTCAGCGTCCTTTACCCACATTCCTTGCCAGGGAGTAATTTCCTCTCCATATTTTCCATCTCGTCTTACTGGTTGCAAGAGGGGAAGATCTTCTTGCTGAGCTAACTGCAGATCATCTTCACCAAAAGCAGGAGCAATATGGACTACTCCAGTACCTTCTTCCGTGGTGACAAAATCGGCAGAAAAAACTTCATATCCTTTCTCTGCCACTACGAAATCCAGCAGGGGTTCGTATTTTATTCCTACTAATTCCTCTCCCTGATATTTTCTGATTACTTTATAATGGGTATCTTCTCCCAGTAGACGATAAAAGCTATCTTCGCTAAGGATATAATGTTCACCGTTTTCCTCATTGACCACTTCCAGGTAATTAATATTCTTACCTACTGCGAGAGCCACGTTGGCTGCCAGAGTCCAGGGGGTGGTAGTCCACACCAGAAAATAAGTTTTTTCTCTATCCCGAAGAGCAAACTTAACATAAAGCGAAGGGTCTTCCGTTTCCTGGTAGCCCAGAGCTACTTCATGGCTGGAAAGAGAAGTCCCACAACGAGCACAGTAAGGCAAGACCTTATGCCCTTCATATAGTAATCCTCTCTCCCAGAGTTCTTTTAGCACCCACCACAAAGTCTCAATGTATTCATTACTACAGGTAATGTAGGGGTGCTCCAAATCCATCCAGATACCCAATCTCTCGGTTAGCTTTTCCCATTCTTTAATATACTTAAAAACACTTTCTTTGCACTTTTCATTAAATTTATCCACTCCATAGCGCTCAATATCCGGTTTTCCTGAAATTCCTAATTCTTTTTCTACTTCCAGCTCTACCGGAAGACCATGGGTATCCCAGCCTGCTCGGCGAGGAGCATAATAACCACACATAGTCCGATAACGAGGAATCAAATCCTTAATGCTGCGACCGATTACATGGCCGGCATGAGGATAACCATTAGTAGTAGGAGGACCTTCGTAGAAAGTAAAACGGGGTGAGCCCTCTCTTTGTTTTAGGCTCTTTTTAAATATATCTCTGTTTTTCCAGAATTCTAAAATTTCTTCTTCTTTTTGGGCCAAACAAGAAAGCTTGCCCAGAGCTTTAAACATTAATCCTCACCTTCCTACTTTTCTCGATAGACTTTTACTGCTTGATAACTACTTGTTGACTTCTATTGGCTCTACTAAAAGGTAGGGAAGCAAAATTCTACCCCCTATCCAGCGACTATCCCGAGAAATTTCTTTAAGGTTAAAAAGAGCCTGATAAGTATTTCCACTGATCATCACATCTTTCACCCGCCCCTGAATTTCTCCTCCTTTAACGTAAAAACCCAGGTGGACATTACAGGAGAAATAACCTGAGGCAACATTGCTCTGTCCCAGACCTAAAACACTATCCACTATCAAACCTTCTTCCAGCTCTCCTATTAAAGTGCTACTATCCCGCAAACCATTCTTAACCCGGAGAGAGGAAAATCCCGGTTCGGGTAAATCCCGGTAGGAACCGCGAAAACCGTTTCCCGTGGGTTTAATTCCCTTCTTTGCTGCGCTCCATAAATCCCAGAAAGCGCTTTCCACCTTTCCCTTGTTAATTAGATATTTCTGAGCCCTGGTCATGATTCCTTCATCATCAAAAGGACAGGAGCCCAGAGCCCAGGGCTCTTGTATTTCTTCTAAAGAAAAAAGAGAGGAAAATATTACTTTCCCTTCTTTGTCCTCCAGAGGCGACCTTCCAAATACCCAATTTTTACCATTTAATCCATAAAAGAGAGCAATAAGTAAAACCAGACTACCAGAAGGAGTGAAAACTACCGGGTACTTCCCACTGTTTAAATCAGCCACTCTTTGAGAGAACTCCAGCTTGGAAACTATCTCCTGCACTAAACCTTCTACATCAATATCCCGGCTGCCCCAGCTTCTTTCCGCATAAACTTCTAAAATATCCCCTTCCCTGGTCTGATTGGCACTTACCCCTACTCCAAAAAATGTTCGGGCAAACTTCAATTCTTCTTCATGATGATTCAAAAGAGACTTTTCTTCCCTCCCAGCACTGATAACTACATCTACCAGAGCCTGGGGACACTCTTTCCTTATTCGGGAAAGAATATAATCTCCCAGCTCTATCATCTCTTGAGCATCTAAATTTTCCACCCGGGGGTCAACAAAATCTTCCCATTCCCAGGTAGATGGATAAGTAGGAATAGAAAAATCTACCCTGTCCCCTAACTGGCTAACTTCTAAAGCTTTCTCTACAGCCTCTTGAGGATTCAAAAGACGATTAAAAGCGTAAAATCCTAATTTCCCCTCCGGATTAATTGCTCGCAGGCCATAACCTTCTCTCTCTTCCTTTTTGTATCCTTGAAAGGAATTAGCTTCATAGTTTACTTCCTGGCTGAAGATTCGGTGAGTAAATAAATCACCAGGTATACCCTCTTTTTTAAGCAAGCTCGCTACTTCAATCATTATGGCTACCTCCCACCAGAACTTCTCTCAACCGTATGTGCGGACTTCCTGTAGGAGTAGGAAGTCCTATCTGTCCACCTTTCCCACATCCCCCCACTTCTGTCCAGCGAAAATCATCAGCAACTGCATCTATTTTATCCAGAGTTTGAAATAAATTTCCACTCAATACCACATCTTTAACTAACTCCTTTATTTTACCCTTTTCAATCAAGTAACCATAAGCAGCAGAAAAAGTAAATAGCTCGAGAGCAGTATTCCCTCCAATATACTCTACCGCATACAGCCCTCGTTCTATATCAGAAAATAAATCCTCCCGAGAAGCTTCCCCTGCTTCTATAGCCGTATTGGTCATCCGTACTATGGGAGGAAAACGATAGTTAATGGTCCGGGCATTACCGGTTACCTCTTCGTGCATGAGAAAAGCGGTTTCACGGGAATGGAGTCTCCCATCCAGGTGACCATCTTTAATAAGATAGGTTCTGCCTGTAGGTATACCCTCATCATCATAAGGAGAAGATCCTCGCAAATTATCCAGGCTTCCATCATCAAAAACGTTCAACACTGACGAGGATACTCTTTTGCCTTTAGCCATTATTCTTTTCAGCTCTTCATTGCGATAAAGAGTATCAGATTCACTAAGATGTCCAAATGCCTCGTGAATAAAAACCCCGGCAAGAACTGGATCTAAAATCACATCATACACTCCTCCCGAGAAAGAAGGAGCTTCCAAAAGAAGAACAGCTCTTTGTCCTATCTCCTGAGCCAGGGTTTCCTGATTTTTAACCAGCTCAAATCCTGCTTTGCCCGCTACTCCATTCCTGTATATCTCTATGTTATCTTCCTTTCTTGCCGTAGCCACAAAACTCACGCTTATGTCAGGCTCTTCCAGATAAATTAAAGAACCATCGGAGTTAGCTAAATAAATCTGCCGAAATTCATCCCGGTATTCTACTAAAGAACTTACCAAAAAAGGAGAAGTTTCTCTCAAAACCTGATCATACAAGAGAAGAAGAGAGGTTTTATCTTCAAGGGATTTAAAACGGAAGTCATCGGGAAGAGTAACCTTGTGTTCATCCCGAACTGGCGCTCTTCTTACCACTTCAATGTTGCTTTTAGGCAAGAGAGAAGCACCAGCTATAGCTTTTTCTACCTTATCTTTCAAGTCATCCCATCGCTGAAAACTTTCAAACCACCAGCTACCTCGAGGAGCAAGGAGGCGGATGTAACCTCCCTCATCCGTCCCCACTCTTATCCTCTCCACTACCCCATTCTGAACTCGGATAGTGGTAGAAAAAATATTTTCCAAGCGGATTTCCATATACTCCCCCTTCCGGGGAAGGCGAATCAGCTCCTCCAGAACTTCCATCATGGCTGGCTTTCTCCACCTGTCTCTCCAGGAATTTCTGACTGAGGAGTTGTTTCCTTAGGAAGGTTTTCTTCTATTATTGCGATTTCTGCCTGGCTTTTTAGCTCTTCAATTAACTTTTCAAAAGCCTCTTGTTGTTTTTGAGGAAGAAGGCGGTTAGATATTTCTCCTTTTACCTCATCTACCTCCTTAAGACGAGGGTCAATGTGCTCTTCTACCAGAAAAATATGAAAACCATAGCTGGTTTCCACAATATCACTAAATTTGCCTGGAGCAAGGTCGAAAAGAACTTTTTCTAAATCAGGGTCCAGGTCTCCTCTTTTCAGATAACCCATTTCTCCTCCCTGCCGAGCATCGGGAGATTCTGACTTTTCCATCGCTACTTCTTCAAACGGCCTGCCAGATTGTAATTCCTGCAAAACCTCCTGCGCTTTCTCCTCAGTAGAGGTCATAATGTGTTTAGCCTTAACTTGCTCCGGTTCAGTATAAAGAGAAGGGTTAGAAGTATACTCTTTTTCGATTTCTTCATCGGTTACCTGCACTTTGTCTATTATCTCTCTTTTAATCAACTCCTGGACTAAAAGCTGCCGCTTGATATCCTCTAATCGTTTTTGAATAACCGGATCATCTTCTAAACCCAGCTTTTTAGCTTGTTGAGCTAATAAAGTTTCTCGAATTAACTGCTCTAAAAGATCCTTAATGCCCCCTGGAAACTGGACTCGATAAACTTCTGGAAGCGCATCCCAGATTTCCTGTAAATCCTCAAGATAAATAGGTTCCCCGTTTACCTCAGCCACTACGGTTTTTTCGCTACTTTCTTCCTGAACTTCCTGAGTTTCCTGAACTTCCTGAGTTTCCTGAACTTCCTGAGTTTCCTGAGCTAATGCCCCCCACCCTAAACTCAAAATCAGAACTAAAACCACTGACCAAAGAATTGCTCGCTTCTTCATCAAGATTTGTCTCCTTTCTTTTTGGCTTCTCCCTGCAAAGCATGAAGGGAAAAAGTTTCTTCTAAAACATCGTTCTTTTTCTTTTCTTCCTCCTCACTTTTAAAGCTCAATAAAAGAACTAACTTATCGTCTACCTCTTTCAAACTTTCTTGTACTTTACTAACTAAATAATCCAGATCCTTCAACCTTTCATTAAGCACCCAGAAAAGCAGAAGTCCATACAGAACCACCACGATTAACAAAATACCCAGAAGCAATTTCTCTACCTCCCGTCTACCTCAGATCAGGACCTCGCCACTTTTAAGCTCTTTTCTCTCACCGAAACGCTCTTCTTTTATCCCTATACCTATAAGACAATTACGGTGTATAATAACACGAGGAGGGATTTCACTCCCCTTCCCCACTAAATTAACTCCCCAATCTAAAAGCTCAGGACGAGCCTCATTGGGGGTAAAATCATCTCCATAGCCAATAATGGCTTCTCGTCCTACCACTATATTTTTATCTAAAATACTTAAATTTATTTTAGCCCCCTCTTTTACTACTGTATTATTGAAAATAATTGAATCTACTACTTCTGTTCCTTCTTCCAGTATTACCCCGGGGAAAATCACAGAATTAACCACTTTCCCCTTAATTACCGCCCCTTCTCCAATTATACTGGACGATATATCTGCTTTTTCCAGAGTGTGGGTAGGAGGATAGTGACCCCGATTGGTAAAAACCATCCAGTCAGGATTATAAAGATTAAAAGCAGGTAAGGGTTCTAAAAGATGCATATTAGCTTCCCAGTATGCTCTAACTGTTCCTGCATCAAACCAGGGGTCATTGTAGAAATAGGCTTGCATTTTAGCTTTCCCTACATTTTCGACTATGATATTACGAACCAGGTCAAACTTTCCCTCCCGAGCATTGCTTATCAATTTTTCTACTAAAAATTCCATCCGAAAAACGTATATACCCATAAAAGCAATATCAGTGCGAGGAGAAAAAGGTTTTTCTTCAAATCCGGTAATCCAGTTGTCTCCGTCTACTTCCATGATACCAAAACGGGGAGCATCCTTTTTATCTACCCGGGTAGCCACCAGGGTCACATCAGCATCTCTTTCTAAGTGATAAGAATACAAAGGGTTATAGTCCATCAGATAAGCGTGGTCACCAGAAAGAACTAAAAGATGAGCTATCTTCTTGCGACTTAAGATATTGAGGTTTTGATAGATGGCATCTGCTGTTCCTCGATACCAACCCTTAGCTGTTCTACTCAAGTAGGGTTGCAAAAACTCTATCCCTCCTTTCTTCCGGTCCAGATCCCAGGGGCGTCCCACCCCGATATGTTCAATAAGAGAACGAGGCTGATATTGAGTAAGGACACCAACATCATAGATACCCGAATTTACACAGTTACTGAGAGGAAAGTCGATAAGACGGTAACATCCTCCGAAAGGAACAGCCGCTTTTGCCCTTTCCACTGAAAGAACACTCAAGCGATCTCCTTTTCCACCTGCCAGAATCATAGCATATTTAATAGACAAATTCCTCACCTAACTCTTATCTTTTATAAATTGGCGAAGAGCTTTCGCCGCTTTTTCTGGAACCACCGGATTAATGTAAAATCCCGTACCCCACTCAAATCCTGCCATCTTGCACAAGGAAGGTAAAATCTCCAGGTGCCAGTGGTAGTAGTCTGCATAATTTTCCGAGGAGCGGGGATAAGGCGCCACATGTAGAATAAAATTGAAAGCCGGGTCATGAAGAAGGGCTTTAATTGCAGAAAGAGCTATCTTCAGAATACGAGCAAGGCTTTGTATTTCCTCTTCTTCTATCTCTGAGAAAAAAGCACAATGACGCTGGGGAAGAATCCAGGTTTCATAAGGAAAACGAGCAGCATAGGGAACAAAAGCCATAAATCCTTCCTCTTCCCAGACCAATCGTTCCTTTTTTCTTTCTTCTTCTAGAAGAGAACAGAAAAGACACCTTCCTTCTTCCTCGTAAAATTCTCTTGCTCTTTTTAATTCTTCCTGCACTTTTTTAGGAATAACGGGTGTGGCAATTAACTGAGAGTGAGCGTGAGGTAGAGAAGCTCCTGCTTTTTCACCTTGATTCTTAGAAATCAAACAATAACGCAGGCGAGGGTCTTCTCCCAGCTCTCTCATTCTCTCTCGGTAAACCCGGAGTACCTCTTCTATTTGTTCCAAGGGAAGGTCGACCAAGTCCAAATAGTGGTCAGGAGTTTCTATTATTACCTCGTGCACCCCAAAGCCACTCATTCTCTCGTAAAATCCATCGATATATTGATGCAAGGGCTCACACGGTAAAAGAGCAGGAAATCTATTAGGCACCACCCTCACCCTCCAGCCCCTCTCATTGGGGAGAGTATCTTTTTCCCGGATGCTGAATACTTCCGGAGGAGTACAAGACTCTCTACCCGGGCAAAACACACAGGGAAAAGAACTTTCCCTTTCCCAACCTTCACCAAACTGATAAGGCTTGGTTCCTCTTTCCTCGGCAACAATGACCCATCTCCCTACTACTGGATCTTTTCTAAACTCCGGCATCTAAAAATTACCGTTCTCCTCTCAAGGAATCCATTCTTCATTTCCTTCCAAACTTTGTAAGAATCGCACTAAAAGCTTAATAGCATGTTCCAGATCTTCTAAATCCACTATTTCTCCTGGAGTGTGCATATAACGGTTAGGGATACCAATCAACCCTGTAACTACTCCTTCTCGAGTAATCTGAATGACATTAGCGTCAGTCCCTGTAGCCCGGGATTCAGCCTGCACCTGGTAAGGGATACCTCCTTCTTTGGCTATATTTACCATCCGCTGCCAGAGACGAGGATTTATATTGGGACCTCGAGAAATCACCGGACCCTTACCTAAAGCTATTTCTCCCACTTTTCTTTTGTCTATGTCCGGGCAATCAGAGGCAAAAGTAACATCAATGGCAATACCTATATCTGGAGCTATACCGAAAGCACTGGTTTTGGCTCCTCGCAGTCCTAACTCCTCTTGCACCGTGCTCACCCCATAGACAGCACAGTGTAATTTATCTTTTTCGAGACAGCGTAGCACTTCTCCTACTATAAATGTTCCCACTTTATCATCGAAGCCTTTCCCTGCTACTCTCCCTCCCAGAAGGGGTTCAAAACCCGCATCAAAAGTTATGGGATCGCCTACAGTAACTTGCTTCAAGGCTTCTTCTTTGCTTTGAGCACCAATGTCTACCCATTGTTCTTCAATTTTGGCCACCTTTTGCCGATCTTTCTCTTCCAGAAGATGGATAGGTTTTTTGCCTATCACCCCCGGTATCGCTCCTTTTGATGTATGAACGAGCACTCTTTTCCCGGGAAGAATATGAGCATCGATTCCCCCCACCGTAGAAAAATAAATATATCCCTGATCGTTTATATATTCTACCATCATTCCTATCTCATCACAGTGGCCAGCCAGCATAACTTTGACTTTTCCTTCTGGATTGACTACCCCAAAAGCATTACCATGAACATCCTTGTAACATTGGTCTACTCGATCTCTAATTCGCTCCAAAAAAACTTGTTGCACTTTCTCCTCAAAACCGGAAGGACTGGGCGTATTAATCAGATTTTTAAGAAAATCTATCTGGTCTTTCTCCATAATGTTTTACTTACCTCCTCAATTTTGAATTTCTACTAACTCTTCTTTAACTAAAGCTAAATCCAGAACTTGGTTTACATTTTCTACCAGGAGGAAATTCATTGTTTTTTTAACTTCCTCTGGCACTTCCTGTAAATCTTTCTCGTTTTCCCGGGGGAGGATTACCTCTCTAATCCCTGCCCGATAAGCAGCTAAAACTTTTTCTTTTATTCCGCCAACAGGTAATACTTTGCCAGTAAGAGTAATTTCCCCGGTCATAGCCACATCATGACGAACAGGTACTCGAGCCAGAGCAGAAATCATAGATACTACCATGGTAATTCCTGCTGACGGCCCATCTTTGGGAATAGCACCAGCAGGAACATGCACATGAATATCGTTCTTCTCATAAAAATCAGGAGGAATATTCCACTCCTGTGCTCGAGCCCGGACACAGGAAAGAGCAATTTTAGCTGACTCCTGCATAATTTCTCCCATGTTTCCAGTCAAAAGAAGATTTCCCTTACCCGGTAAAACCACTGTCTCTACAAAAAGTATTTCTCCTCCACTTTCCGTCCAGGCTAAACCCGTCGCCACTCCTATTTCATCTTTCCCTTCCATCACCTCATCCAAAAATCGGCGAGGGCCTAAAAATTCTCTTAGCTTTTCCTCATCTACCACAAAAGGACCCTGAGCCCCCTGAGCTACCTCTTTAGCTATTTTTCGGCAAATAGTAGCAATACTTCTCTCCAAATTCCGCACTCCTGCTTCTCGAGTGTATTCTCTGATTATTTTCTGAATAATATCTGCTTCTATGGTGACATCCTGGGGTTGAAGACCATTCTCCTCACATTGTTTAGGTATAAGATATCGCTGAGCAATGGCTATTTTTTCTAAATCGGTATAGCCAGAAAGAAAAATAACTTCCATCCGATCTAAAAGGGGAGGAGGAATGGTATCCAGAACGTTGGCAGTAGCAATAAACATAACTCGAGAAAGGTCGAAAGGAACACCCAGATAATGGTCTACAAAAGCATAATTTTGCTCCGGGTCTAAAACTTCCAAAAGAGCAGAAGCAGGATCTCCTCTAAAATCCATACCTATCTTGTCCACTTCATCGAGCATGAAAACCGGATTATTAGTTCCTGCTTTCCTGATACCTTGAATTATTCTCCCCGGCAACGCTCCCACATAAGTACGGCGATGACCACGAAT
>DGDO01000044.1:18216-18468 GCA_002385475.1 Candidatus Sordicultor fermentans
ACGGCGATGACCACGAATTTCCGCCTCATCTCTTATTCCTCCCAAGGAAATACGCACAAAGTTTCTTCCCAAAGCCCGGGCAATAGATTTCCCCAAAGAGGTCTTCCCCACTCCCGGAGGACCAACAAAACAAAGTATCGGTCCTTTAATATCTCTTTTTAACTTGTATACCGCCAGATATTCTAAAATTCTTTCTTTTACTTTTTCTAAATCATAATGGTCTTCATCTAATATTTTTTTAGCTAAATCTAT
>DGDO01000014.1:0-12157 GCA_002385475.1 Candidatus Sordicultor fermentans
AGTAGCGAAGCGAGAGCAAGCTCACTCACTCACGAAGCGCAGTGATTGTCTCTTTAATAGGGTGGTAGCGAACTCTCGCTCGCATAAAGAGCTCGGTGATGAGTGCTTTTTTCATTACGGTGCTCTTTATGCGATGTTTGCGAGAGGAGCGATTGGTGGGGGAAGCTCGAGCGTCTTTCGATGATTAAACTTCGTGATGTTAATCACGATTTTTAATCATCGATTGCGAGAGCGAGGTGGGTGGGAATTGCATTAAGCTTGCGAGGTAGCGAGCGTGAGTAAGCTCACCGAGCAAGCTTTCTCTTGAGCTTTCTTAGTGCTCTCTTTTTATGCGTCCTTATTGTACTCCTGGATAAACCTAACTGTCTCCCTGCTTCTGTTTCTGATAAGCAGTCATAATAAAGTAGATAAACTACTTCTTTTTGCCTGGGGGATAATATATCAAGAGGAAGGTGGATATCCTTTCTCTCTTCTTTCTCCTCTTCTACAAAATAAGATAAGTCTGGGAGCAGTATCTCTCTACCTCTTTTATACACTCCCAGACCTTCCTCTTTTAAGCGTTTATTCCAGCAGTGAATTAGCTCTTTATCTCCGCACAACTTCTGTCTATTGCCTCTATAATCTTTTTATACTTCTCTTGTGCTTCATCTGTAGTATTAAAGCGGTATAAATCAAGGGGATGCTCTTTACTGTCATAAATGATGCAAAAAGCATTATTATTAATCCTGCTAACCTTTATGATTTTACCTAAATTTATAAACTCACCTTCTACCATAGCAAACATTCTTTTATACCTCCCTTAAAAAAGTTAGTGCTAAACAGATAGCGTCTGCTTCGTGCTGACTTTTTACATCATAACCAAGAGCTTTAACATACTCTCTTGCTTCCTCTTTCTTTGCCCAGCCATTGCCGAGTAATATCTTTTTCCAGCTACTCGGTGCGTAGGTGTGAATGTTTATGTTCATTGCTTCTGTAACTGTCTTTATGAGTGCAATTGCTTCAATATGAGGATTAGCAAATTTTGAGCGCTGAAACGCACCCTCTACCACCACCAGCCCCGGCTGGTGGTGGTAGAGTAAGAGAGAGAAACGGAGAAATAGCTCAACGTAGGAGCGCTCACCAGTCGTGATTACGCCAGAGGTGATAAGCTCCTTATCATCATTAAAAACAGCATAACCGAGATTTTTCGTTCCTGGATCCACACCTACTATTTTCATTTATACGCCTTCTATCCGATAAATGTTTTTAGCGGAAATTACTGTCTGGTATTTCTTTTCTTCTTTTTTGCCGAAGCTTTCCCAGTCTAATTCTCCCTCTACATAAATTTCATCTCCTACCTGCCAGGCGCCTGCTTTAGAAGCAAGCTTTTGCGCTAATTCTCCTCTTACCGTAACAGGCATAAAAACGCTTCCTCTCTCTGTCTCACCTTTTAAAAATAAAGACACTAAAGGTTTTTCACCAGAAAACACTCTCGGTTGACGCTCCACAGTTCCTACAAAAATAACTTGATTGTGTGTCATTGTCTTTTTACCTCCTATATCTCTATAATCCTGCACATTCGCTTTATTCTTGACGCTATCCTCTCACCGTATCTTTCGGCTACTTCATCAACGGTTAAGTTAGAAGTAATAATCACAGGAAGGAGCATCTCTAATCGCCAGTCAAAGATACGAAACACATCAGCAATAAACCACTCCTGCTTCTCTTCTGCTCCTAAATCATCGAGAATAAGTAAATCTACTTCTTTCAGTGGAGTAATAACCTCCTCTTTATCGCCACTTTTGAACTTCTCTCTTATCGCCGAAAGAAGCTCTCCAGTCTTTACATATACACAAGGAACACCTTGCTTCAGGAGCTCATTTGCTACACCTGCAGCAAGGTGAGTTTTACCCCGCCCTGGAGCACCATATAAATAAAAGCCGTTGAGCTCTTTTTCTCGTGCTGTATTAAATAAAGATACATACTCAAAAAGGAGTGCCAGCGCTTCCTTTTGCTTTTCATTGCGGGGAAAGAAGCTCTGTAAAGTTCTCCGCCGAAAGCGAGGAGTAAGGCGAGAGCGAGAGTAGAGCTCCTCAATCTGCTTTAAGAGAAGCTCTTTTTCCTCTTTGGCTTTACGCTCTGCTTCCTCCTTTTCTCTTTGTTTCTCGTAGCAGTCGCATTGAGGAACGTAGCGCAGTTTTTCACCTATTACTGGCAATCGCAAGAATGCTTGAGGTAGCTCCTGCTCTGCAAACGGTTTACCGCAGTAAATACACACCGGAATAGCTTTAACTTCCACTGCTCTCCTCCAGAATAAATAATCCTTGCTCCTTAAACAGCTCTGGATTGTGTAGGTAGAAATCTTCTAGAGCGTTGAGTAATTCCTCTCCTGGAACGTATAGTAAAATCTCCTCCAGTAGACGCTGCTCAAGTGGTGTTATTTCTCGCTCTATGATTTCTCCTACTACTTCCTTAATCTTTTTCTCCCATTCTTCTCGTTCTTTAAATGGGATATATTTTCTCTCTTTCTCTTTAGTTAAATGAGATATAGTTATATGGTTATAGTTATATGGATATAGTTCCTCTTCATTTAATGAAGTTTGGCTCTTCATTAAATGAAGTTTAGGACTACATTTATTAAAGTTTAGGTCTTCATTAGTTGAAGACCTATTCTTCAACGATTGAAGTTTAGGGAGATAATAGCTATTACTACCGTGCAAGCCGTGAGAGGACTTCTTTTGTATAAAACCTGCTTCCTCTAAAATCTTTAATGCTTTAGCTATTGAAGCATCAGAAGCTACACCGCTAATTTCTTTAATTCTTGAGTATCCAGGGAAGCACTTGCCCTTTTTATCTGCGTGGTAAATGAGAGCAATATATACAGGAAGAAGACAGGAGCAGTGCTTATCTTTCGATAGCTGAGAAAGTTTATCTATATCTTCACAAGGCAGTTGAATAAACTGCATCGCTTCTCTCCTCGACTAAATCGAAGTGCTTGAGCTGACAGAGTAATTGTTCTGGCTTTCCAGGAAAATCGAGGAGAAAAGCGCGATCTAAAAACTTACTGAGGGAGATCTCAAAGATTTCATTACTGTCTTTTTTATAAAGACGTATCTTTTTAATCTCGCGATTCTTTAACCTGTTTATCACCTCCTTTTCTGTTCCCCAGGACTGAGAGTTTCTAAAGATGCTTCTCTCGGTTATTTCTTTCTCAAATACTTCTCCATCAATCCAGCCGACAAAGATTTTTCTTCCTTCGACATTAGAAAAAACTAACTCTCTCATATTATGCCTCCTCATTTCTATTGTAATTGTTTACAATGTTGTAAACAGTCTTATTATACAGCAAAGTTTTTTAATTTACAATATTGTAAACAAAATTTTTTGTGCTAAACTATTTATGCTATGGAAGAATTAAAGATGCGGGGAAAGAAATTAAGAGAGATAAGAGAGAAAAAAGGATTAAGTTTGAGGGAAGCTGCTCGCAAAGCTTCGATTTCTCCCACTCTTCTTTCCTTAATAGAAACAGGAAAGAGGAAACCTACCTCTGCTGTACTTGTAAAACTTGCTTCGGTTTTATCCGTGCCTCAAGATGAACTTTTATTTCTTTATGACTACTATGAAATAAATGAAGTAAACCGCCGACTGCACCGCTTAGCAAAAGAGTTTGATGCTGTTCTCTTTGAACATTTAGAGGAAATTACCTCCTTAGGAGAGGGAGCAAAAAAAGACGTCCTGCGGATGATTGAAGCCGTGCTGGAAAAAGAGAAAGAGAAAAAAAAGAATGATTAACTGGCGCTTTCCCTCCGAATACCGAAGCCAGACTGTGGAGCGCTGCGCTTCTTCATTTCCTAAAATACATTCTGAAGATGAGGCGCTATTTCTTGCTGAGGAGCTGGGAATGGAAGTTGTGTTTGTTCCTCTGGAGGAGGCTAAAGGGGGACTACTCTGGAGAGGAAAACAAGCTTACATCGTCATCAACTCCAAATTTCCACCTACGGAGCGCGCTAAAACTATTCTCCATGAAGTAGCTCACTTTCTTCTTCACCACGCTAACTATCTGCGCCCGGTGTTTTTAGACCACAAGAGCTTTATCGCCGGATTAGAAAAAGAAGCCGACTACTTCGCCTATCTCTTGATGCGGGAGTGGTTGGAGGAGGAGTGGTAAAGAGGTTTAGGTAAATATTTATAAAGAGGATAAATTCAAAGGAGGAGGTGAAAAGTATGAGCTCGAAGTGGTTTTGGGTTATTATTGCAATTGGAACTATATCGATGATTGTTGTCGGTATGTCGTTGCATAACAAAACTGTTAAGGAATCTTTTGGTGTTGTTGACAATAGTGTTTCTACCTCAATAGAAGAAGATAAGACGCAAGTTACACCCTTTAGCACTAAAAAATCTCCTGAAGCTGAAACCGTCGGTGGTTTATCACTCGAAAAAGCCAAGCAGGTCTTTAAAGATGTTTGTGCAGCAGAAGACAGAGCAATGCGTGAAGCAGAGCCGATGTATTCCGCTGCCCAAACACAAGAGAAATTAACCGAGGCAGTTAAATACGAGCGAGCTCTTGCAGAGAAATATAGATCAGAAGTTCTTGCACAATATGGCATTACGAAAGAGCAATGGGCAGAAATATTAACTTGGGGTGTTAAACAAGGGATAGAATTACCTTCACTCCAATAAACGCATATTTAATTGCTTTGCTGTTTCTAAAGAGGAATTTTTGTTACCGAGCTTAAGGCAAATGCTTAGATGAGATGAGAAAGGAAGATTGATAATGTATGTTGCTGAAAGCAAAGAGCCAGTGATTGTTCTCTACAATTCTAAAGGAAAATAAGGATTGACAATGGGTGTAAGTAAGAGTAGAAACTCATCTATTGAGTTTTATAGATCGGATGGCAAGGTAATTCGTTTTCTTATTTGATTATCAAGGAGGAATAAAAATGAACCTTATTATCGATCGCTTTGAAGAATCCTGGGCGGTGCTTGAACTGCCTGATGGCGCAACTTTCAACTTTCCTCGTTCTCTTCTTCCGGAGGGAGCTAGAGAGGGAGATGCTCTACACTTTGAAATCTCCATAGACGAAGAGGCAACAAGAAAACGCCGTGAACACATACAAGAGCTTCTCAATGATTTAAAATCCCAAGATAAGGGAGGGGACATTGAGCTATGAAAAAAAGATTTATTCCTATTTTTACAATTCTCTTCTCGCTACTGTTTTTTACTGTTGCTTTTGCCGAAACTCTCCAAATTTACTTTCTTGACGTTGGGCAGGGAGACTCGTCTTTAATTATTGCTTCGACAGGAGAAGTTGTTCTCATTGATTCTGGGCAAGATGAAAATATAATTCTTACCCATCTCAAGAAGATCGGAATAAATCATATCGACCTTCTTATAGCTTCTCATCCTCATGCGGATCATATTTCTGGAATGGATAAGATTGTTGACATCTATAAGCCAAGGGCATTTATGGATCCTGAAATCCCACATACAACCACAAGCTATGAAAATCTTCTGCTTGCTTTAAAAGAGAATAATACAAAGTATTATCAAGCAACAGCAAGGCAAATTAAACTAGGGCCTCTTCTTTTCACTGTTCTTCCACCAGCAGATCCATTAATTGAAGAATCAAGTCTCAATAATAACTCGGCTGTTATCCGATTAGATTATGGAGATGTGTCGTTTCTCTTCACTGGAGACATTGAAAAGGAACGAGAAAACCAATTAATTCAGGTTGCAAAAGATAAGTTAAATATTGATGTTTTAAAAGTTCCTCATCATGGATCATCAACTGGAACTACGATCGCCTTCTTACAAGCCACTACACCAGATGTAGGAGTAATTTTTTGCGGTAAAGGCAATAATTATGGCTATCCCCACGAGGAAACCCTTGAAGCCCTGCAGAGCTTCGGGGTTCAGGTATATCGAACAGATGTAAACGGTACAATACTGGTAGAGACAGATGGGAAAACATACCGAGTAATCCCAGAAAGAGGGGAAGAATACCGAGAACTACCAGCTCTTAAACAAATAGAAACACCAACACCAACTCCTGCGCCAACTGTATCTCCAGCTCCTACGCCAGCTACAGAAGAACCGACGGTTACTTATAAATATATTGCTTCTAAGGGATCCGATGTTTTTCATCATATATCTTGTTCTCATGCTCAGAGAATTAAGCCTGAAAATAAAATATATTTCTCTACAAGAGAAGAAGCAATAGCAAGTGGAAGAAAACCATGTAAGGTGTGTAAGCCCTAACTTATAAAGGAGAAATAACGAAATGACTACTGAGGAAAGATTAAATAAGCTTGAAAAAACAGTACGTTTACTGGTAATTATCCTTGCTATTTGTATAGGTGGTTGGTTAGCTACTGGATTACTTTATTTTCGGGGAATAAATACTGGAACTGTTAAAACTGATACTTTGGCGATAGTAGACAAAGAAGGAAGCCCACGCCTTATATTGGGTGTATTCGAAGATGAACCATACCTGAACATGCTCGATGAGGAAGGAGAGCCATACCTTACGTTAGGTTTATTTTGGAGCAAACCATTTTTGGGTATGTACGACGAAGAAGGTAAGCCACGTCTTGCTCTGGGAGTAGTTGAGGATAAAACGGTTTTCCATATGTACGATAAGGAAGGAAACATAATTTTTAGCGCACCACAATAACTTATGATATAGTTTTCTATGATAGAACAAATATAAAAGGAGGTGAATCAAAATAACGCTTTTAGAAGAGTTAAAACTACTATTGGAAAAAGACGAAAAGTTAGTTTCAGAAGGCGAATTGCTTAAAAATAAAATTGTAGAATTAGCATTAAAACTTGATAAAGAATTGATTAAGTTACTATTGAGTAATGAGAGAATTAAAAAACATTTCTTTATAGAAGCTGATGAAACACTTATTTTTGATAAAGAGAAGTTCGTAAAATTTGTTGATAATAAGGAATTTTTGCCCGATTCCTATACCTCTTTTAAGAATAAAATTGGTTTAACCGCTGATGGAAATTATATTGCCCAAAGCAAAGAAGTAGTTTTATCTTGGCCGTATAAAGATTGTATTTTAGAAGGAGGGCAAGAAAAAACAGACGAGAAAAGAAAAGAGATTTTTCATAACGAGATTTTAGCCCCTGATGAGATTGATAGATTATTGGAGCCAAAAGTGTTTACCAACTTCAAAAGAATTGATATGAATGGGGAGCATAATCTAGTTGAGTTTAAAAGGGATGCTGAGATCGATGGAAAAAGAGGGCTACCGGAAGATACAATAACAGACAATCTGATTATTAAAGGCAACAATCTTCTTGTTTTGTATTCTTTAAAAAAAAGATTTGCTGGGAAGGTTAAGCTAATTTATATTGATCCACCTTATAATACAGGACAAGATGAGTTTAAGTATAACGACAATTTCAAACATTCTACTTGGTTGACTTTTATGAAGAATAGGTTAGAGGTTGCGAGGGAACTACTGAGGGAGGATGGTGCTATTTTTATTCAAATAGATCATCATGAAGTAGGATACCTAAACGTTCTAATAGATGAAATTTTTGGAAGGGACAATAAAGTTCAGGTAATTGCCATTAAAACAGCTTCACCTGCTGGATTCAAAGTTGTGAATCCTGGCCCAATAGATGTAACAGAGTATATACTATTTTATGCCAAAGATAAAAAGAAGCTTAATTTTAAACTCCAATATATAGAAGTAGGATACCATGAAAATTACAATCGTGTCATTATTAATTTTGAAAATGAACCTGAAAATTGGAAGTTAGAATCGATCAAAAAAGTCGTCTTAGAAGAAAATGGAATTCCTGTAACAGGCTCCCTACGAAAAGCGTACAAAGAAGCCCAGAGGCAATGGGGTGAATATTGGGAAATTATTTTTAATCAATTAGTTGCTAAATTTGCATTGAAGAATAAAGAACGAGTTGTAAGTATTAGGGATCCTCATAAACCTTCTGAAAGCTTGAAACAACTTTTGGTAAAATCTAAAAAGGAGAGAAACAGGATTTTTGTATATGAAAGAGAAGGTGTAGAGCCAATATTTGTAATAAATGGTGGTGCATTAGCATTTTATAAAGACAAGGTGAAAAATATTGGCGGCAGAGAGGTGGTAACAGAGTTATTGACAGATTTTTGGGGAGATATAAGTTGGGCAGGCATATCTAAGGAAGGTGGTGTTCGTCTAAAGGAAGGAAAAAAGCCAGAGGCTCTCTTAAAACGCATTATAGAACTATCAACTGAAGAAGATGATATAGTCTTAGATTTCTTTATGGGTACGGGTACAACCTGTGCGGTTGCTCATAAAATGGGTAGACAATATATTGGGGTTGAGCAATTAGATTATGGAAAGAATAGTGCTGTTGTAAGGCTGAAAAATGTAATTCAGGGTGATCGGACTGGTATTTCAAAAGCAGTTGGCTGGAAAGGTGGCGGAGATTTCATATATTGTGAACTAAAAGAACTGAATGAGAAGTTTATTCGGCAAATACAAGAGGCCAAAGATACAAAAGAACTTCTCAAAATATGGGACGAGATGAAGGAACACGCATTTTTGAGCTATAAGATTGAGCCAAGAGATATTGATAAAAACATAGAGGAGTTTAAGGATTTATCTTTTGAAAACCAGAAGAGATTTTTGATTGAAATTTTGGATAAAAACGACTTGTATGTTAATTATAGCGAGATAGAGGATAAGCAATACGAAGTAAGCAAGGAAGATATTGAACTTAATAGAAAGTTTTATGAAGAAGAGGGTTTTTAATATGGCAACGACACTAAAGCAGGATTATGATACTCTATCAGGTAGGGGGATAATATCTAAAAATATACCTGACTTTATAGTATATAATTTAAATTCAGCTTTTGCATTAAGAGAGTATCAAAAGGAAGCAATTGCAAGATTTATTTATTATATATCTGAGGACAATCAAAGAGAAAAGCCTTCTCAATTATTGTTTCATATGGCAACTGGTTCAGGGAAGACACTTTTAATGGCTGCTAATATCCTTTATCTTTACAATAAAGGATATAGAAATTTTTTATTTTTTGTAAACAGTACTAATACTATAGAAAAAACAAAAGATAATTTTTTAAATCCTAATTCGTCAAAATATCTATTCAACGAAAAAATCAAGTTTGGAGCAAAAGAAGTAAAGATAAACGAAGTAAGCACTTTTGAAACATCTAACAATGACGATATAAATATTTTATTCACAACAATTCAAGGACTTCATTCTTATATGAACACCCCTAGAGAGAATATTCTAACTTATGAAGATTTTAAAGATAGACAAATTGTCATAATTTCCGATGAGGCGCATCACATTAATGCATGGACAAAAAATAGACTAAGCAATAAGGAATCAGAGGCTAAAAATACATGGGAAGGTACGGTAGTGAAAATATTTAATGCCAACACAGAAAATATAATGCTCGAATATACAGCAACAGTTGACTTAGGACATCCGGCAATTTACGAGAAATACCAAAACAAGCTAATCTACGAATATAGTTTAAAAGAATTTAGGCAGGATGGATATTCCAAAGAAGTAAAAGTTCTGGATGCAGATTTGGATAACATTGATAGAATGTTACAAGCAGTCATTTTAAGTCAATACAGAAGAAAGGTGGCAGAGAAAAATAAGATTCATCTAAAACCCATAGTTCTTTTTAAATCCAGGACGATTCCAAAATCTAAGCAAAATGCAGAGCAATTTCATGAGAAGATTAATAACCTAACCGTTAATGATATTCAAAAAATTGAGTTGCAGGCAATAGGGACCGTGTTAGAAAAGGCGTTTGAATATTTTAAAAGGGGAAATATAACATTTGAAAATTTGGTTACTGAGTTAAAGGAAGATTTTTCTGAGGAAAAATGCATGCTCTTGGATTCTAAAAATATTGATGAAGAAAAACAATTAAAGCTAAACTCTTTAGAAGATAAAAATAATGAGATAAGGGCTATTTTTGCTGTTAATATGCTTAATGAAGGATGGGATGTTCTGAATCTGTTTGATATTGTCAGGCTTTATGAGACCGGAGATGGAAAATGGTTAAAAGATGGGACATATAGGCCAGGCGCAACCACTCTTTCAGAGGTTCAATTAATAGGAAGAGGAGCAAGATACTTTCCATTTAAGTTAAACGATGAACAAGATAAATTTAGAAGGAAATTCGACCAAGAGCCGGAAAACGAAATGAAGATTGTTGAAGAATTATATTATCACAGTTCTCATGTACCAAGATATATAGCTGAGTTAAAATCTGCTCTTAGAGAGAGCGGAATAATACCTCCACAGGAACCTAAAACCATCCATTTAAAAGTTAAAGAAAACATTAAAAAAACTGACTTCTGGAATAATGGGTTTATCTTTGTTAATCAAAGAGAAGAAAACGACCGTTCGGGAATTAGAGATATTAATGACATTAATGTTTCTAAGACCTATGGTCCAATTAAGTTGAGAACAGGATTTACACAGGAAAGAATGATTTTTGAGGAAGAAACAATACCGGATGATGAGATAATAACCAGACTATTTGAATTAGGTTCTTTTAATGAATCTATATTAAGGAAGGCACTTTCAAAGCTTGACTTTTATAACTTTAATAATCTCAAAAAATATTTCCCTGAACTTAACTCAATAAATGAATTTATTGAATCTTTAAAACAAATAAATGTGGATGTAAGAAGTTCTAAAGAAAGATTAAATAACTTAACCCCTGATGATAAACTCGAGGTTTGTTTAAGCGTTCTTAACCAATTAGAATCACAGATAAGAGCAGGCTATACTGAATACATTGGAACGAAATTGTTTATACCAAATAAGATTAAAGATATTATTAGGGATAAAATATTAAATATCAATGCAGATGATGATTCGGATCAAGAATTTGGCATACCAATGAGCAATCCAAAGCATGAGAATTTAAGGTTGAATTTATCTGATAAAAAATGGTATGTCTATGATGAGAACTACGGAACTTCGGAAGAAAAACATTTTATTCAGTTTATTAATGGAGTAATGGAGAAATTGGAGGAAAAATATTCAGATATTTACGTAGTAAGAAATGCTAACCTATTTAAGATATATAGTTTTTGTGATGGAAGCCCAATGGAGCCAGATTTTGTATTGTTCTTGAAGGAAAATGAGAATAAAAAATGGATACAATACCAGTTATTTATAGAACCAAAGGGAACACATTTATTAAAAACAGACCAATGGAAAGAGGATTTTCTGAAAGACATTGAGAACCAATATCGATTACAGATTTTAGCAGAGGATGAAAGTTACAAACTAATTGGTATGCCATTCTATAACGAGAATACTAAAACTAACTTCATTAATGTCTTTAATGAGAAGTTGAAGTTACAATGAACCCGTTATATTACTCTCTAAACCTTCCTCACTCTTTTTCCCACAATATCACTTATTGGTGTAGCTCTCTCGTGTTCTGCTTTTAAATCTTCTCCAGTGAGTGCAAGATATCTTTTAGTCATATTTAAATCAGTATGCCCTAAAGTGCGCTGTAAGGTGAAGACATTGCCACCATTACGCAAGTATAAAAGAGCGAAAGAGTGGCGTAAATCATAAGGAGTTATTTTATAACCGATGTGGTGAGAGTATTCTTTAAGCCTTCGGCCAAAAGAAGCTGTGGAAAGCTCTTTTCCTTCAAAACCACAAAAGACAGTTGTATCTCTCCACTCGAGAGGTTGCAAAAAGAGGAGCTTTTTAATCTCTTTAGCTACCACTGGAGAGAGGGGAAGAGTTCTTTTCTTTCTTGTTTTAGCGACATTGTCAGGAATAGTTACCTCAAAGGAGGCAAGATTAAAGTCTTCTTTTTTGAGCTTTAATGCTTCTCCGGGGCGGATGCCAGTATCAAGCATAAAAAGGATAAGACAGTAGTCACGAAAGCCAGCATAACTCTTTTTATCTGGAGCGCCGAGGAGCTCCTTTAATACCTCAATCGGTATTGCTCTAGCTCTCCCTTCATCTTTTCTCTTTTTAAAGTCTACCGGGTTTTTCTCGATGACGTTTTCTTTTACTAAAAAATCAAAGAAAGCTTTAAGATATACTCGGCGAAGATTGAAAGTAGCAGGTTTAATATCATCGGAGAAATACTTGAGAACGGAAGCTCTTAATTCTTTTTCTGAGCGCAGAGCTTGAGGAAAG
>DGDO01000014.1:12363-16218 GCA_002385475.1 Candidatus Sordicultor fermentans
ATAGTTCTCGGAGCTCTTCCTTCAGCTTTTTTTTCAAACAGAAATAGCTCTAAGAAATTTCTCCAGCTTTCGAGTTGCGGAAGTTTTACTACCTGCCCCACAGAAATCGCCTCTTTCTGGGAGTAGATTTATAGCCATCGGACTCGGGGGTTTTTAGAGAGGGTAGAGAAGGCGAAAATAGCTCTGTGAAGCCTTGGCGCGCCTGGAGGGAATCGAACCCCCAACCTACGGATTAGAAGTCCGTTGCTCTATCCTATTGAGCTACAGGCGCAGCCATATAAGGATTTTATAACCTTTTTTGCTTTCCGTCAACTTTTCAATGTTTACAAAAAATGGAGAAATGTTTCCCGCAAGGTTCTAAGTTTTTCTTCTGAATTTCCCTGAAAAAAGAGAGAAATTACCTTTCTTCCCGCCCTCTTAAGCGCTTCCCGGTCTCCCAATGCTTGAGCTTTTTTCAGTGCTCCAAAGGTAAAGCAGGAAACATCGCTTACTGCTTCTTCTGGGATAGGAATATCTATAGAAGGTTCGCTCACCAGCTGTAAAAATACTCCTTTCCCTCCATCTCCCTTATGTAATTGGCCAGTAGAATGCAGAAAACGGGGTCCATATCCGAAAGTTACTGCTTTCTTAGTTTTATCTCGAAGAAGAGAAGCAAGTGAAATTAGCTCTTTTTCTATTAGAGGATTAACAGGAAGGTAAGCATGAATAGAAATATAGCCTCCTGGCTCAACAAACCCCAAAAATTGTTCTAGAACCTCCTTCAAGGAAGAAGCAGAGAAATCACAAAATATATTGAATCCTTTTTCCACCAGAACAGGGTTTTCTTCCTCAAAGCTACCTTCTTTGTATCTTCTCATCATTTCTTGAGTAAATTTTTTGGTAGATTCTACATCAGGCTGATCAAAAGGATTTATTTTTAACCAGTAGCCGGATAAGGCAGTGGCAAATTCCCAGATGAACATTTGTTCTCCTAGATCGTAGTGGCTCGCAACAGATATCTTAATCACTGGATGCCCGGCATTTTTTAGCTCCTCAAGTAAATTATTGAGAGAGTCATTTTTTTCTCCTTCTATATAGACAAATAGGCGGTCTTCTCCATATACCTCTGGTTTTCCGGGTTGTCTATCGATGACCGGCAATATTCCTTTCCCTTCTTTCCCTGTACTTTCAGCAACCAATTGTTCTAACCAATCACCAAAACTTTCCCATCGAGGAGAAGAGAAGAAAAAAGTTAGTTTGTCTCTTCCTTTTTGGGCTAAAACTCCTAAAGTGGTTCCCAGAAGGGCACCTTCATTATCCTTAAGAAGAGTAGAGGGAGAACATTTTTGGGAGGCAATAGTCGCTTTTTCTAAAAGAAGTGATAAATCTATTCCTAAAAGAGCGGCAGGTACAAGACCAAAAAAAGAAAAGGCAGAATAACGACCTCCAATATCAGGAGGATTCAAAAACACCTTACGGAAGCCATATCGTTCTCCTAACTGAACTAGAGGACTACCAGGGTCAGTTATAGCGATAAAATGTTTTCCTGCTTCTTTCCCGAGTTTTTTCTGTGCCAGATTATAGAAAAACTTAAAAAAGGAGAGAGTTTCCAGAGTGTTTCCTGATTTGGTAGAGACGAGATAAAGAGTTTTGCCAGGATCTAAAGATTGAGCATAATGATTTACCATTTCAGGATCAGTACTGTCAAGAACATAGAGATTCAAAAACCCTTCTTTATTTCCCCATACTTTCTGAAATAAGTCAGGAGCCAAACTTGACCCTCCCATCCCTAAAAGGAGAGCTTCCTGAAAACCTTCCTTTCTCAGCTCAGCAGTCATATCTTCTAGTTGAGCTACATTTTTTTGCATTTCTTGAGGGGCACTTAACCATCCCAGGCGATTGACAATCTCATAAGGATATGGTTTCCATAGAGTATAATCTTTCTCCCACAGGCGAGAGATTACCTTTTCTTCTTCCAGAGTGATAAAAGATGACTCTATTTCCTCTGCGTATTTTCCCCAAAATATTTCCATTATATTTCCTCCTTTCAAAGCTATCAATAGGAGAATAGCAAGATAATTTTTCCTGGTCAAGAATAAAGTATTTTCAATTTACGGTGATAATAAAAGACAAGAGTTTATCTTAATATCTAGGACCTCTTTTCCAAAGACTAAATGAGCACTCACCAGCGGTTTTTCTTTACTTCCTTCCACAGTAAAGCAGACCTCACTACATCCCTCAGCTACAGGATTGGCTACTCCTTTGTTTTTGAGCAACAAACTCCCTCCTTGGGAATAGATTTTCAAGGGGTTAGAAGACATATTCATGCTTAGCTCTTTACCGTCAGAGGAGGATTGAAGATTGTTACTATATCTCACCAGCTGGAAAAGAGTATTTACTGATCCGAGAAGGTTTTCTTCTTCCTCTATTTTTTGAGATAAGGAATTAAAGACTCTTCCCCAGGGAACAAGTAAGCTGCAAATAGCTACCACTAAAGATAGAAAAATAGCAGAACTTATTAAGACTTCAATAAGAGTGAAGCCTTCATTTTTCTCGAAGAGTTTGCAAAGAAAGAATCTCTTTTCCATTTTTGTCCTCCACCGTTACTTTGATTTCATAGATTTGTGAAGAAAATGAAAATTCCTTTACCTTACTTTCTATTATAAAACCCTCTTTTTCTTCGCTTCCAGAAACAGGCTTTTCTTCTTGTTTTAATGCTTCCATAGTATTTACAGCATCTACAAGAGCTTTAGCCTTAAGTGCAGAGCTTCTCCCCACCTTTCCCATGAGATTTATCTCTTGCCCAATAGCCAGCACCAAAAGAGAAAAGATACCTAAAGCAATAAGAACGCTTATTAAAATAAAACCTTCATCATTTTTCAACGATACGCACTCTCCCGGTAACTGGGGTGATGGTAAGATACATTAGTTTTCCATTCACCCGGATAGTAATGGTTCCTCCCATGGAGGGAGTACCAGTAGGGTAGAAGGAAATAGTATGTTGACTGAAGTTGGTAGTATAGAGGTCTACCCCTTTAGGAAAATTAACTATTTTTGGTTGAGAGTTGCAACCTCGATAAATAAAAAGATCCTGGGCGGGATCAAAGGTGATTTTGGTAGTGGCTCCGGTTCGTAACGCTTCTATCTTAGCTAAACGTAAATCACTTGCTATTCTCTGAGCAGTAAGTCTACCTAAGAGGGAAGTTTGCCAGTTGAGTAAGTGAGGAAAAGAAAAAGCTGAAATTATCGAAATGATGGAAATTACTATTAAGAGTTCGAGGATAGTAAAACCTGATGAGAATTTTTCCGGATTTATTTCCATTTCTTTCCCTATTTCTTTTATTTATGGAACATATTATACGCCTTTTCTAAGTTTTTTCACAATTGGATGCTATATTTTAGCAAATTTTTGATATTTTTCTGGAGGGGCAAAAAATTCGATAAAGAGCAGGATAGCTCTTATTAATTGATTCTGTCATTTTCTTAATGAGATGAGAAGGAAGTATCTATTCCCTTTGTTTTTATTCCGCCTCTCATAGATCAATTAATTATATTTTGACACCTTTTTTAAATCCTGAAGCACAAAAATATTTTTTTCAAAACCCTCTCTTAGAGGGTGTTGGGTAAAATTTAAAATTTTACCAAATCCTGGCTATTTAAGTTTTAAAATTTTACCAAATTTAGATCGGAATTCTTAACCCAACTTGCGCCTTTTTCCCAGAAAAACCTCCTATTTTCAGGTATACTTGAGGTATAGATCCTTGATTTATCAGCCTTTCTTCTTAGTAAGTTATCTAAAAACCCTTTGTAGTTCTAGAATTATTATGAGAGTTATAGAGTAGGTGGTAAACCCCGTCACCGGACTATCCTTAACCT